>JAUVIG010000391.1 GCA_030592825.1 Chlorobiota bacterium
AATCTCTATATTAATTCGGAATATAACAATCTGAAAGTTGAAATATTTAATCTGAAAGGTCAATTATTATTACAAAAAAATATTTCAAATAAAGGAAGAACTGTTATAAACATAAATTATCCCAAAAGCATTTATTTTGTAAAAGCTGTTGCTGAAAAAGAAACTCTTTGTAAAAAAGTAGTGTTATCAAAATAATTTTTTGTTTGTTTTTGTTCAATTTATTGAAAAAGAGTCTCTTGTGGCTCTTTTTTGTTTTATCCTTGAGACATTAAAAACTACTTCAAAATTGTTATAACTTATAAAATTATAGTCTGATACGGTTTATTTTATTCCTGAAATAAAACTAAAAAAACTATCGAAATTCATATCTTTGCACCCTCAAATTTTGCAAGGTAATATTAAATGAACAAAAAAATTACAGTAACGGGAGCAAGAGTACACAATCTGAAAAATATTGATGTTGAAATTCCTCGCAATAAACTCACAGTAATAACGGGATTAAGCGGCAGCGGAAAATCATCACTTGCTTTTGATACTATTTATGCCGAAGGACAAAGAAGATATATTGAAACTTTTTCAGCTTATGCAAGACAATTTCTCGGTAATTTGGAACGTCCCGATGTTGATAAAATTACAGGTTTGAGCCCTGTTATCTCAATAGAACAAAAAACAACTAACAGGAATCCTCGTTCAACCGTGGGAACAATAACGGAAATTTATGACTTTTTGCGGCTTTTATATGCTCGCACAGGAACAGCATATTCTTACCTTACAGAAGAAAAAATGGTAAAATATACTACCGAACAAATCATTAACTTAATTTTTAATGAATATAAAGGTAAAAAACTAATAATTCTATCCCCTGTTGTTAAAAGCAGAAAAGGACATTATAAAGAACTGTTTGTTTCAATCAGAAAAAAAGGATTTCTGCAAGCAAGAATCAATGGTAAAATCACTGAAATCACGCCCGGTTTACTACTTGACAGATATAAAACGCATGAAATTGAAATTGTTATTGATAAACTTAAAGTTGATGATAAAAACGGGAAAAGACTGAAAGAATCAGTAAAAACAGCCATGCACCACGGCAAAGGAGTTATAATGACTTCTGAATATGATACTGATAACATCCGATATTTCAGTAAAAATTTAATGTGTCCCTCTACCGGACTATCATATGATGAACCGGCTCCGAATTCTTTCTCTTTCAATTCACCGCAAGGTGCATGTTCTGCATGTAAAGGACTCGATGTTATCAGTAAGATTGATACTAATAAGGTTGTACCCGATGATTCTATAAGTATAAAGAGAGGAGGAATAAAACCCTTAGGCGAATATCAAAACACACTAATATTTTGGCAGATTGAAGCAATATTAAAAAAGCATAAAGTAAATATAAAAACACCGATTAAAAATATTCCGGAAAAAGCAATTGAAATGATATTGAAATGAACCAATGAATCTTTGAAAATTGAAAATTCAGCCCTCGGAATATCTTCAAAAATTGAATTAAGTTTCGACGGAATATTCTCGTATCTTGAAAGACATTCAAAAGGAACAAATGCAAATTCACGAAAAGTTAAAAACAACTATTTCACGGATGAAATATGCCCTGTTTGTGAAGGAAAACGTTTAAAAAAAGAGTCGCTGTGGTTCAAGTTTGCCGGTAAAAACATTTCAGAACTTGCAGAAACGGATATCAATGAGTTATATTCCTTTTTAAAAAATGCAAACTCAAAACTGACTGAAAAACAAAACATAATAGCCAAGGAAATTATAAAAGAATTATTAACACGCTTACAATTTTTATCAGATGTAGGGCTTTCTTATCTTAATTTAAACAGAAGTTCAAGAAGCCTGTCCGGTGGTGAAAGTCAAAGAATAAGGTTGGCATCACAAATCGGTTCAAAACTCGTTAATGTACTTTATATTTTAGATGAACCGAGCATTGGCTTGCATCAAAGGGATAATCACAGATTAATCAATTCACTTCAACAACTCAGAGATACAGGAAATTCAGTAATTGTTGTAGAACACGATAAAGACATGATGCTTTCTGCCGATTATTTAATCGACATGGGACCTTATGCCGGAAGGCACGGAGGTGAAGTTTCAGCAGCCGGAACTCCTGAAGATATTTTAAAAAGTAATACGCTGACTTCACAATATCTGAATAATAAAAAGGAAATATCAATTCCGAAGGAAAGAAGAAACGGAACAAATAAAAAAATAATATTAAAAGGAGCAACCGGAAATAATTTAAAAAATATAAATGTTGAATTTCCGCTCGGTAAATTTATTTGTATTACCGGAGTTTCGGGAAGCGGTAAATCAACTTTAGTTAATGAAACTTTGCATCCGATTTTAAGTAAGTATTTTTACAGATCAGTAAAAATTCCTTTACCTTATAATTCAATCACAGGATTAGAGCATATCGACAAAGTTATTGAAGTAAACCAATCGCCAATAGGCAGAACACCGAGAAGTAATCCGGCAACTTATACAAAAACTTTTGATGAAATCAGAAAATTATTTGCCCAACTTCCCGAATCTAAAATCAGAGGATATAAACTCGGCAGATTTTCTTTCAATGTAAAAGCAGGAAGATGTGAAACATGCCAAGGTGCCGGATTAAGAACAATAGAAATGAATTTTCTGCCGGATGTTTATGTGCCTTGCGAAGATTGCCAAGGTAAAAGATACAACAGAGAAACTTTAGAAGTAAGGTATAAAGGAAAATCAATAAGCAATGTGCTTGAAATGACTATTAATACAGCTTATGATTTTTTTGATAAAATACCGAAAATAAGAAAAAAACTTAAAGCAATGAAAGAAGTAGGTCTCGGCTATGTAACTCTGGGACAAGCTTCCACAACATTATCAGGCGGAGAATCTCAACGCGTAAAACTATCTTCTGAATTAGCTAAAAGAGATACCGGCAAAACATTATATATTCTTGATGAACCGACAACCGGTTTACATTTTGAAGATATAAAAATGTTGCTGAAAGTTTTAAACAGACTTGTTGACAAAGGCAATACCGTTATTGTTACAGAACATAATATGGATGTTATAAAAGTTGCCGATCATATTATTGATCTCGGCAAAGAAGGCGGTTTAAAAGGCGGTAACATCATTGTGCAAGGAACACCTGAAGAAATTGTAAAAAACAAAAACAGTTACACTGCAAAATTTCTTAATAAAGAATTAACATAATTTATTAATCTTCTTAATTATTTTTTGTAATTTTGATGTCTTGTTTTTAAAAACTATTAATTATTAATCAAAAAAAAATATATGTTATGAAAAAAATTTCTATTTTATTATTGTTAACACTTTTTGTTTTAAGTGTTAATGCACAAACACAGATTTTTGTGTTAGATTTTGAAACTGCAGGAACTTATACCACATCAGTTCCTGAATTTACTGATGGTGCAGGTGATTATTTCATCAGAACAGACGGTTCAGATATCGGAACCTGGGTGGAATTTACAGATATTCAGGGTTCATACTATTTTGCTGTAATGGATACAGACGGATCTCCGGGAACTTATACTAATGTAACACTAAATATTAACGGCATTGATATTTCAAATTATTCAAATCTTGAATTTAGAATTTATCTTGCAGAAGATCAATCAACAGACGGTAATGAAGATTGGGATGATGATACATATGTCCACATTACAGGCTCTATAGATGGCGCCCTAAGTGAGAATTTAATTTGGATTGAGTCTGAACTTGCAGGTTCTAATTCAGTTCCGAGAATTGATACTGATTTTGACGGTTTTGGTGACGGTACTGAAATTACACCTGCATTTATTCAATTTAGTACAAACATAACCGGTACCGGCAGCCTTTTAGATATTGCAATTGAATTTAATGAGCTTACTGCCGGAGACGAAGACATTGCCATTGATCACATTGAGATATACGGAACGCCCCCCCCGGGCGGAGCAACTTGTAGTGTAGCTCTTCCTATTACGGAAGGAACACATCATGCCGTCCATACTGCAACCGATGACTACGACCAATGGTATGTTTTTACTGCAACTGTTGACGGAACAATAACTGTTGAAAATT
>JAUVIG010000276.1 GCA_030592825.1 Chlorobiota bacterium
ATTTGAAAGTTAACCCAAATAAAATCAGTCGTGAATAATAAATTTAACTGCCTCTAAATTAACAATTTATATTATAGTTGCCAAATGTTTTATGTGTTTTTTTAACTTCATAAAGTAGAATTAATTATTTGTTCTAAAATTAAGATTAAATTATTTTTACCACAATGGACAAAAAAAACCACAAAGTTCATTTATAAACTATTGTGTTCTTTGTGAAAACTTTGTGATTAATAATATAAAAGCTTATTCTTAACTAAACGAAATTAATTTACCACTTCAATATAATTCTGAAAACATTTTCGGGTTCCAAACCGCTCACATCAACTTCACTGCAATTTGGTATATGATGAACCATAAGCTTGTTGTTTTGTTCTTGTATTGACTCTATACAGGTTCTTAAAGATGCTGTAAGAATTTCACCTTTATGATATTTAAAAAAATAATGCAATCCTTCACTAAATCCGCCGTATTCTTGTACTGTCAAAAGAATAGTGTTAGTACAATCCTCAATCTTTTTAAAAGTTTTAATAATATCTATTCGTTGCGGATAGGTGTATCCTTCAATAACCCATGAGAGTTCTGCTATTGGAAAATCTTCCGGCTTGCCCAAGAATTTATCGTTTTTTGTGTCGTAAAAGATAACTTGAATTAATCTTTCGCCTGTTCCTTGGTAGTTTGTTTCTTCATTTATATCCAATTCATGTACAATATTTTCATTAATCATATTCTCATAATCTTCGGGGATATCAGTCATAAAAATGTTAAAAGCAAGGGCTGTTATTCCGTTGTCAAGTTCAACGATAAAACATTCTTTCAAAGGTATTGTTGCATGGTTTTCCCAAACTTCCGTTACAAATACCTGATGGTCTTTAATGTATTTGACTTCATATTTTGTGAATACTTTTTTCAAAATGTTCAGCGTAATATCACAGTTAGTTTTTTGACTGTAACATACAGATGAAAGTATTATTAATGCAGATATAAGTATTGACTTCATATTTTATAAATTTTACCATCTTTAAATCCTTCGCCTTCGAATAAATTATTAATATCGGGTTTTATCATTTTTAAGGTTCAAATATTTACTAAATATACAACAATATTGTCATTAATGGTTTTATAAAACAAAAAAACCGACCTTTACAGATCGGTTTTACAATTTATTTTCCTACATAAATGAATTATTTTTCAGCTTTTTCTGCCTGCTTCTTCATATAATCTTCTTGAACAGCTTTCGGAAGTGGTTCATATTGATAGAATTCCATTGAATAATTAGCACGTCCGCTTGTAATATTTCTTAAAGTTGTAGCATAACCGAACATCTCCATCAAAGGAACATATCCGTTTAATTTTTGAGCACCTTTTCTGAAACGTCTCATGGTATCAATTTTACCTCTTCTTTTATTCAAGTCACCAACCACATTACCAATATAATCATCAGGTGTACTGATCTCAATTTTCATCATAGGTTCTAATAAAATCGGTTTTGCTTTTGCAAATGCCTGTTTAAATAAAACAGATGCACAAGTTTGAAAAGCTCTGTCCGATGAGTCAACTGCATGATTACTTCCGTCCAATAACACAGCTTTTATGTCAACAATCGGGAATTTAGCGAGAATTCCTTCTGTCATTGTTTTTTGAAGACCTTTACTGACTGCCGGTATAAATTCTCTCGGAATAACACCACCTTTTATTTTATCCACAAATTCATATCCGTTTCCTTTATTCGGTTCAAAACGAATAACTGCTTCTGCAAATTCACCTTTACCACCTGATTGTTTTGAATGTCTGTATTTATGTTCAATTTCCGTTGAGATAGTTTCTCTTAATGCAACTGAAGGCTCTCCTACTTCAACCTCAACTCTAAATTCGTCTTTTAATCTGTCGATAATGATTTCAAGATGCAATTCTCCCATTCCTGCAACAATGGTTTCATCAGTTTCGTCATTATATCTTGCATGGAACGACGGATCTTCATTAGAAAGTTTTGCTAATGCTTCACCCAATTTTTTTCTGTCATTTTTATTTTCAGAACTAATTTTTAATTCAATAACCGATGGCGGAACGTGTATTGATTCCAGCAAGATATTATCATTAATATCACATAAAGTATCGCCGGTTTTTGTTGCTTTCATACCAATAAGTGCAACTATTTCTCCGGCTTTTGCACTTGAAATTTCCTCTCTTTGTTTTGCTCTTATTCTGAATATTCTTCCTACTCTTTCTTTTTTGCCTTTAGTTGAATTCATTAAAGGTACTCCGCTTTTAATTTCACCGGAAAAAATCCTGATAAATGTTTGTTGCCCGACATACGGATCATTTATCAGTTTAAAAGCCAAAGCAGAAAACGGTTCTTTACATGAAGGATTTCTTGTATATGTTTTTTCAGAATCATCTGCATCTGTTCCTACAACTGCACCAACATCAACAGGTGAGGGTAAATAATCAATTACAGCATCTAACAGTAGTTCAACACCTTTATTTTTATAAGCGGCACCTGTAAAAACAGGAGTTATCATCAACTTTAAAATGGCAGAGCGTGCAGCTTTTTTCAATAATTCATAAGGAATATCCTTTTCATCCAGATAGAGTTCCATAATTTCATCATTAAAATCAGAAAGCTTTTCAATAAGCAACTCTCTTGCTTTATCAGTTTCCTCTCTGTATTCAGCAGGAATTTCAATTTCCTGTCTTTCATTATCTCCGAAAATGTATGCTTTATTTTTTATAACATCTACAATTCCGTTGAAATCTTCTTCTGATCCAATAGGTAATTGGAAAGGTACGGCATCGGCATCCAAAAATTCATTCATTTGAGAAACTACAGCCTGAAAATCGGCACCTGTTCTGTCCATTTTATTTACAAAACCGATTCTCGGAACTCTGTATCTGTCAGCCTGATTCCAAACTGTTTCACTTTGAGGTTCAACGCCTCCCACAGCACAAAATAAAGCCACCATTCCGTCAATTACTCTTAATGAACGTTCAACTTCAATAGTAAAGTCAACGTGTCCGGGAGTATCAATGATATTAATTTGAAAATCTTGCCAATTACATGAGATTGCAGCAGAAGCAATCGTAATCCCTCTTTCTTGTTCTTGTTTCATAAAATCCATTGTAGCTTCACCGTCGTGAACTTCACCGACTTTACGTGTAACACCTGTATAGAATAAGATTCTTTCAGTAACTGTTGTTTTTCCCGCGTCAATGTGAGCTGCAATACCAATATTTCTTAATTTTTGAAGTCTCATTATTAATGTTTATTTGTTTATTCGGTTATTTGTTTGTTTATCTGTATTCCTTATTGTTAAAAACTAATTCAATTTTAAATATGTTTTGTAACACCTCTAATTAAAAAGTCCGCAAAGGAAAGATATTTTTTTTAATATATGAATGTACTGATGAATATTTTTTTATTTTTTTACTTTGTAGGCTAAATTTTATTTTGAAGTGTTGTAAAAAACAGTTGTTTATTTTAAAGTGAAAGGGTATAAGACCATAAATTTCATAAGTTCTTTTTCGTTTTTACTGCTTCAAAAAAAAGTAATAAAACAGTTTATTTCATAAAAAAACATCTTATATTTTCCCGTGACGAAAGATAGAAATAAGAAGCCAAAAACCCATAATAGTTGCAGCAAGGAATCCGACAAGTCCAATAACCGGAATATTATTCCACAATGGGGGGATTTTTGAATGTACAATTAAGGAAGAACCAATTGTTACGGATGCTAAAATAACAGCAAAAGTAATTCGGTTACTGATTTGCTCATGTTTGGCAAGCATAGGGTCAAGTCCTTTATGTTCAATATCCATTTTTATTTTACCGGTTTTTACTTTTTCGATAATCTCGCGTATCTCAAAAGGAAGTTCTTTCGTCAGTTGCATCAATTCTTCGGAAGAAATGAAAAAATCTTTTGCAATTTTACGAATGTGCAGACGCTCCCGAACCATCTTTTTTATATAGGGTTCTATGTGTTTTGCTACATTATAGTCAGGGTCAAGGATTTCTCCATTACCTTGTTGCAGGAGTAATGACCTTCCCAATAAATACAAATCAGAAGGCATTTTTAAGTTGTTTTCAGGAAAGAATCTTATTAAATCATTAATTAGAGCAGCCATGTCCATTTGTTCCAATGATTGATTAAAATATCTGTCTATAAGTTCAGTTATCTGTAACTCCAATTTTTGGCTTTTTACTTCACCGGTTGTTTCACATAGTCTGAGTAAATTTCTGATAATTCTGTCGATATCATTGTTAACTGCCCCGGCAACCATTGACGTAATTAATTCTCTTGTTGTCCTCGTTAAAGTTCCCATCATTCCAAAATCAAGGAAACAGATTACGTTTTCAGGCAGTACAAAGACATTTCCGGGATGAGGATCAGCATGGAAAAACCCAAATTCAAATATTTGTTTTAGTACCAAATCTCCACCTCTTTTTGCGATAATTTTCCGGTCAAGAGAATTGTCCTCAATACTTTTAATGTCTGAAATTTTTATCCCTTCAATAAATTCCATTGTAAGAACCTTTTTTGTACTATAATTTCGGTAGAATTTAGGAACATAAATATTTTGGTCTTTTTGAAAGTTATTTCCAAATCTTTCTATGTTTGAAGCTTCAACAGAGAAATTTAATTCTTTTCGGATAGCTCTTTCAAATTCTTCTACAATTTTAACAATATTAAAAGATTTCATACCTTCTACATGCTTCTCCATCATTACAGCGAGATGAAACATTATTTCCAAATCCGTTTCAATAATCCGATCAATTCCGGGGCGCTGCACTTTGACTGCAACCTCATCTCCTTCAATTAGAATTGCCTTATGCACCTGAGCAATGGATGCAGCCGCAATAGGTTTAAGGGAAAAATTTTCAAACATTTCTGAAACCGACTTACCCAACTCTTGTTCAATAAGTGAAACAACTTTGGTTTCTGAAAAGGGAGGAACAGAATCCTGCAACTTTTTCAATTCAGGTATTAATTCAACAGGTATCAAATCCGGCCTTGTACTCATTATCTGACCAAATTTGATAAACGTAGGGCCGAGTTCCTCTAAAACAAGACGCATACGTTCCCATCGAGAAAGGGCGGCTATTTTAGTTCCTGCTTTTCTGAAAACAACCTTCCTTCCAAAATCAAAAACGCTTTCCAGACGGGATTGGGAAACGACATCCTCAAACCCATATTTTGTAAGCACTTTGATAATTTCAAGATAGCGGTTGGCATGATGATATGTTCTGCCAATCATTTCGATCTTACGAATCATCTTTTTTTACTTGTTTTTTTACTTAGCGAACTTTGCATCTTATCCAATTGTTCCTGGATTTCTCTCAGGTCTTCCCGGGTTGCCACACCTAACTTGTCAATAACCTTTTTTACCTGATCGTTAATCTTCTCCTCAATCTGCTGCTTTGTTTCTTCC
>JAUVIG010000488.1 GCA_030592825.1 Chlorobiota bacterium
AAATACTATGATATACGGAGGTTTTGATATTTTCATACAATAAAGTCGTTTTTTTGAGCAATCAAAAAAGCAATATATAATAGTTTTTGTGTAACGCTATTTCAGGACGAGACATTTTATTTAACAAAAAAGAGCTTGAAAAATCAAGCTCTTTTTTTATTATAATAAATCAAATTTTTGCCATCCTGAATCCGGATCATTCCCTTTTGCATCAAGTCCTGCATAGAATAACCATTCGTGATTAGCAAATTGTCCGTTATAAGAAGGAACAACATCACCATCTAATTTAATATCAATCGACCATGTGTATGATTGTTTACCTTCTAAAGTCTGTGCTTCAGCAACTACAAATTCCTTTTTCGGAAATCTGTCATTACTTAAATTCAAACCAAAAGCTGCAGATTCTCTCATTTTTTGCGGTAAAGAATTTTTTGGTATATCTATTTTTTCTACACTTTTCACCCAAAGATATACTTTTTTGATGTCAATCGGATTGTCTTTGATTTCAGCATTAACAGTAATATTAAGATTACCTTTTAATTCATTTCCGTTTACAGCTACAGTAACTTTTGCACCGCCGCCTGTCAGCTTACTTACAGCTCCTTTAATTTTATTAAAAAATCCCATTTTTAAATTTATTTTAGTTAATAAAACACAAAAATAAAAATAAAAACCTAACAGTAAAATTGATTATTATTATGCCGGATTATAACATTCCGTAAACTATTAATAAAAATATGTATATTTGCTTCTTTTATTGAAGAAGATACACATATTTAATGGCAAAAACAACAAAAAGAAAAACCGGTAAAACTAAAAAGAGAAAAAGTTCAAAAGTTTCCGTCAAAGACAAGATTCAAAAAAAAGTACAAGATAAAAAGTTCAGAACTTATTGGGGAATGTTCTTTATCTTGTTATCAATTCTTCTGTTTATATCTTTTTCTTCTTTCTTAACTACTTGGAAAGATGATCAAGATATACTTCATATGGGATGGTATGACTATTTATTTAACACATCTGTAAGCACAAAAAATTTAGTAGGAAAGATCGGATTATTTTTGTCACATATATTTGTTTATAATTGGTTTGGCATTGCATCCTATTCATTTTCTGTATTATCGTTTATTATTGGATTAAAATTTTTAAAGGCTTATAAAAAGCCTCTTATGCCTGTTACAAAAAACGTTGTTTTTACAATTTTGTGGTTATCAATTTGTTTGTCATTGATTTTCGGAAACGAAAGTGATATTGCAGGTGGAAAATTCGGCTTTCAAATACATATGTGGTTCAAATCTTTTTTGGGTGTTTTTGGTGAAGTAATTGTTCTGGTGATTACACTTACAGGCTTCTTAATGCTTACAATTGAGGGGTTTAACGCTAAAATAAAAGATTTATTTGAGGGGATATTTAATAAGAAATCTTTTTCAAAATTTTTTCAAAAAATTAAAAAAAATATTGCTTCTGAAAAAGAAGATACAGAGCAATTTGATAAAATAAAAAAAGAAAGTAAGCAAGTTGATGTAAAAAAAGAGAGTAACAAAAAAGATAAAGTAATTGTTATTGATTTAGATGATGACGAAAATATCAAGATCACTGATAAAAGAAATTACAAATTATTAGACAACGGTAAAGAAATTGAACCTGATAATGACCTTAAATTCGAAGTAGAAAATACAAGTAATAAACACGTTGAACACATTGATAAAGAAAACCCGCATATTGAAAAAGAACATAGTAATAATGAAGGAACAAAGAAAATTGAAACAGGACAGCTATCACTTGATGTTACTCTAAACAAAGATATATTAGCCGAAAAAATCTCTGACAATACATTTATAAATTATGACCCTACATTAGACCTTTCTAATTTTGTTTTGCCTTCAATTGATCTGTTAGATGATCATAATGCCGGAAATCCTGAAGTTACCAAAGAAGAATTATTAAGAAATAAAAACAGAATTGTTGAGACTTTAAGACATTATAAAATTGAGATTAAGAAAATTAAAGCAACCATTGGTCCTACATTAACTTTATATGAAATTATACCGGCTCCGGGAGTTCGTATTTCCAAAATTAAAAACCTTGAAGACGACATTGCTCTCAGCCTTGCAGCTTTTGGTATAAGGATTATTGCTCCCATGCCGGGGAGAGGAACTATAGGAATTGAGGTTCCTAATGAAAAGCCTGATATTGTATCATTTAAATCTGTAATTAAATCAAATGCTTTTCAAGAATCAAAAATGGAACTACCCATTGCCCTCGGGAAAACCATTTCTAATGAGACTTATGTATTTGATTTAACAAAAATGCCTCATATATTGGTAGCCGGAGCAACAGGACAAGGTAAGTCTGTTGGATTAAATGCTATGATAGCTTCAATCTTGTATAAAAAACACCCTTCACAAGTCAAATTTGTTTTAGTTGATCCTAAAAAAGTTGAACTGACGCTTTACGAAAGGCTTGAAAATCACTATCTTGCGGCATTGCCTGATGCAAAAGAACCAATCATTACAGATAATCAAGAAGTTGTTCATACCATCAGTTCTTTAAATGTAGAAATGGATGACAGATACCAACTGTTGAAAAAAGCAAAAGCAAGAACCATTAAAGAATATAATAATAAATTTATTTCAAGACAATTAAATCCGGAAAACGGACACAAATACTTACCGTATATAGTTTTAGTGATTGATGAATTTGCTGATTTGATTATGACAGCCGGCAAAGAAATTGAACTTCCTATTGCACGTTTGGCACAACTTGCAAGAGCAATCGGGATACATTTAATTGTAGCAACACAACGTCCGTCAACAAATATTATTACAGGTGTAATAAAAGCAAATTTCCCGGCTCGTGTAGCTTTCAGGGTTGCTTCTATGATTGACTCCAGAACTATTCTTGACAGCCCCGGTGCAAATAGACTTATAGGCAGAGGAGATATGCTCATCACTCAAGGAAGTGAAACAATACGCTTGCAATGTGCATTTATTGATACTCCTGAATTAAATAAAATAACAAAGTATATTGAAGAGCAACAATCATATCCGATGCCTTTCTTATTACCTGAACATGAGCTTGACGGAGAAGATGTTCCCGGAGCAGTTGATTTAGAAAAAAGAGATGAATTGTTTGAGGAAGCAGCAAAGATAATTGTAATGAATCAACAAGGTTCAACCTCTTTGATACAACGTAAACTTTCAATAGGATATAACAGGGCAGGAAGAATTGTTGACCAATTAGAAGCAGCCGGCATAATCGGCCCGCCAAAAGGAAGTAAAGCAAGAGATGTATATGTC
>JAUVIG010000357.1 GCA_030592825.1 Chlorobiota bacterium
AGATACCACAAGTACCGAAGATAATATTTTGTTTTCCGGTGAGATTTACAATTTAGAATTAAATGCAGACTTAACAGTTTTATCAGCATGCGAAACAGGTCTCGGAAAGATTGCAGAAGGCGAAGGCGTGATAGGATTAACAAGAGCATTATTGTATGCCGGAAGCAAAAATATTATCGTTTCATTATGGCAAGTTTCAGATGAAAGTACAAATCAATTAATGGTTGATTTTTACTCAAATTTCTTGAATGAGAAAACTCCCCCTTTTAAGGGGGCAGGGGGGATGTTTGCAGAACATTTATCAAAAGCAAAACTTATGTTAATAAATGAAGGCAAATACGCACACCCGTTTTTTTGGAGTCCTTTTGTTTTGATTGGACAATAAAAATGATTAATTTTATAAAAATGTGTAGAGACAGACTCCGTTATAGCGGAACAGGCTCTGCGTCTGTCTCATCTTAAAAAAACACACATAATAAAAATTAAAAATATGAAAACACTAAAAACCATTCTTACCTTGTCAATCATAATTTGTATGTTTCAAACAATTAATGCTCAAAATATAACTGCTGATACAACTTTAGCAAACAAACATTTTGAAACAGCAAAGGAGTATTACGAAAATAAAAGCTATGATACTGCAATAGTGTATTTTGAAAAAGCAAGCATTCTTTACGAAAAACACGAACAATGGAGGAAATATTTATTAAATGAAACAAAACACGGTGAATGTTACCAAAGGCAGTGGCAACTTGATAATGCAATATCCATAATAAAACCGGCAATTGAAAAAAGTTTACTGAATATTAATGGAAATGATACTATAGTTGCCAATGCGTATTTTATTTTAGGATATCCGTATTATTACAAATCAAAATTGGATTCTTCACTTTTATATTTTAAAAAAGCTTTACAAATAAGAAAAGAACTATTAGGTGAAAAACATATTGATGTGGCAAAAATTTATAATAATATCGGAAATGTCTATTCTAATCTAAATGAATACAATTTAGCATTAGAATCCCATTTTAAAGCATTAAAAATTAGAAAAAAACTTCTTGGTAAAAAACATACTGATGTGACAGACAGTTATAATAATATTGGTGTTGTTTATTGGAGTATAAATGAATACGATTTGGCACTTAAATATTATTTTATTGCATTAAATACATCAAAAGAAATGTTTGGAGAAAAACATATTTCTATGGTAAGGGGATATAATAATATTGGAATTATTTATGATGATATAAATGAATACGATTTGGCTTTGCAATACCATTTAAAATCTTTACAGATAAATAAAGAACTACATGGCGAAAACCATACTTCTGTGGCAACAGGTTACAATAATATCGGTGTTGTTTATTGGAATAAAAAAAAATACGATTTGGCTTTGCAATATTATTTCAAATCTTTACAGATAAACAAAGAACTTTTTGGAGAAAAGCATAACTCTGTGGCTAGCAATTATAATAATATTGGGCTTATTTATTTTGATAGAAATGAATATGATTCAGCATTGCAATATTATTTAAAATCTTTACAGATAAGCAAAGAACTATTTGGCGTAAAACATAACTATGTGGCTTTCAGTTATAATAATATTGGACTTATTTATTATGAGAAAAATGAATATGATTCAGCACTGCAATATTTTTTTAAATCTTTACAAATTAGAAAAGAACTTTTTGGCAACAAACATATTTCTATTGCAGAGAATTATTATAATATCGGACTTGTTTATTCAAAAAAGAAGGAATATGATTCAGCACTACAATTCTATCAAAAAGGAATAGCAGCAAGTTTAATAAGTTTTAATGATACCGTAAATGTAAATTCTGTTCCGATTATTAAAGATTATTTAAATTGGGATAAATTATTAAAAGCCTTGCAAGCAAAAGCAGAGATATTTACTAAACACGAAAAAGACCTGACAGGTTTTGAAAACCTGTCAGGTCTCCAATTGGCTCTTCGCCACTACCAAGCCTGCGACACATTAATATCGCAAGTCCGACAAGAAATGAAAACAAAGTCCGATAAAATTGCACTCGGTACAATTGCAAACGAAGTGTATAAAGGAGCTGTTGATGTTTGCCTAAACCTGTCAGCGTCTTGCAGACCTGAAAGCGTTTCATATTACAACGAACTAGCTTTTTATTTCTCCGAAAAAAATAAATCATCAGTTTTATTAGAAAGCCTTGCCGGTTCCGAAGCCCAAAAATTTGCCGGAATACCTGATGCTTTACTGAAACAAGAACACAAACTGCAAATTGATATTGCCTTGTATAAAAAAATACTTGCCGAAGAACCCGATAGTACAAAAGAAATTCGGTTTCAAGATAAATTATTTAAAGCAAACCGAACTTATGACAGTCTGATTATCGTTTTTGAACAGAAATATCCAAAATATTATGAACTTAAATATAACCAAAAACCTGCCGGATTTGCAGATATACAACAAATATTAGATAAACACACAGCAATCTTAAGTTATTTTGCAGGTGACAGTACGATATCTGTTTTTATTATTAATAAGAAAAAATTTAATGTCATACAAGTCGAAAAGCCAAAAGATTTTAATGATATAATCGCAGAAATGCGAGAAAATATATCAAATACCGATATTATTACCGAAGATTACAGCAATAAGACACACTATTCTGTTGATATTTATCAAAAAAATGCGTTTGAATTATATCAATTGTTGTTTCCTCAGGAAGTAAAAAAATATCTGAATAGGAAAATCAAAAATTTAATCATTATACCTGACGGGAAATTAGCAATAATACCCTTTGAAAGTTTGCTGACCAAAAAATATAATGCAAGTTGGACCGATTGGAATAATACAGATTATTTTTCTGAAATGTCGTTTTTAGTGAAAGATTATAACATCAGTTATTCGTATTCCGGAAATTTGTTTTATGAGACTAACCCTAAAACCAAAGACAAACCCGAATTTCAAAATATCAGTGATTGGCTGGCACTGGCACCGGTTTTTGATAACGACAGCATATCAGGTACAAACCTCAGAACTCGTCAATTAATTGAGAAAAACTCAACAGATCAATCAGGAAATTTGAATACACGTGCATGGTTAAGAGACGGATCATATATAACCCCTCTACCCGGAAGTGAAGAAGAAACTAAAGAAATTTTTAATATTTTTGAAAGTAATAACAAAAAAGCGATTTTAAAAACACATAAATTTGCGAATGAAGAGTTTGTTAAATCCGGAGTTTTAAAAGATTTCAAATATCTTCATATTGCAACTCACGGAATGGTTAATGAAGAAAAACCGGAATTATCATGTATACTTCTTGCTCAAGATACCACAAGTACCGAAGATAATATTTTGTTTTCCGGTGAAATCTATAATTTAGAATTAAATGCCGATTTAACAGTTTTATCAGCATGCGAAACAGGTCTCGGAAAGATTGCTGAAGGTGAAGGTGTAATTGGATTAACAAGAGCATTATTGTATGCCGGAAGCAAAAATATTATTGTTTCACTGTGGCAAGTTTCAGATGAAAGTACAAATCAATTAATGGTAGATTTCTACTCAAATTTCTTAAATGAGAAAACTCCCACTTTGAAGGGGGCAGGGGGGATGTTTGCAAAGCATTTATCAAAATCGAAACTTAAGCTGATTAAAGAAGGCAAATATGCACATCCGTTTTTTTGGAGTCCTTTTGTTTTGATTGGGAAGTAATTTTGAAAAAAATATATTGAACTTAAAGCTGTTGTAATAATATTTACGGCAGCTTTTTCTTCGTAAATTATATGTCAAATCAATTTTTTTTTGAATTGAATATATGTTATATTTTTTCTGAAAAATTTAATAATTTCAAATATCAGATGAAACCTGCATGATTTTTCATCCTGTATGTTTTTTTTTTTGTAAAAAATCATGTAGGTTTGAGAAAAATATAAAATTATGACAAAAAAATCATTCTCCGAAGATGCAAAAGGCTTTTTTTCATCTTGGAAATCAGAACTTGAAGACAGGGACAAAGATATATTGGAAAGAAAACGCAAAAGAGACGAGGAAAATGAAAGACTTAATGAAGAACTGAAACAGCAATTCAAAGAAGTTACAGAAGATCTGAACGAAAAGGCTAAAAAGGCTTTTGATGCAATCTCAAAAGAATTCAAAGGTTTTACTCAAGCTGTTAAAGAAGGTTCGGCAAGTGTTTATAAAAAAATGGAAGTAGAAAAACATGCCGCACAACTATCTGATTTCCTCAGTAAAGTAAAAAGTAAAGGAGCTGAAAAGTTTAAAGTAATGACCGAAAATATGAAGAAAAAGATATCTGAATATGACGATGAACTTTCATCTGAAATTATAGATCAAGCTAAAGAAAAA
>JAUVIG010000105.1 GCA_030592825.1 Chlorobiota bacterium
AAAAACACTGTCTTTTTCGTTTATTCTAAAGCTAAACGTTCCTTCACCGTTTCTTTTTCCCTTGTCCCAATATCCATCATATTTATCTCCGTTTGCCCACGTATAAACACCTTTGCCGTCAGGAAGCCCCTTTACAAATCTTCCGACGTAATTGTCAATACCGAATGCTGTACCTTTGCCGTGAGCTAGTCCTTTTTTACATTTTCCGTCATAGTTTTCAGAAATTTCTGGAATAAGGACTTTACATTCATTCTGACTTAAGCCTATAATGCTGAATATCATTAATATAAAGAAAGTTAAATGTTTGAAATACTTCATTTTAGAAAAAATTTGGGATTAAAAGAATTATTAAAAATGAAACAGCTAAAATTATACCAAGAATAAAAAAAAAATCATCAAAAAAAAATTTGAGTTTAGTAAATATTAAATGAATTGTTTGTCATTTAATATTATCACTTCATCATTAATAACTTAAATGTTTTTGAAAATACGATACATTTATTTTATTTTTGAATTTTAATATAATAAACTAACTGAAAAATGGATATAAAAAGACAAATATTTATCGGCTTAATTATAATTTTGAGCCTTAATTCATGTAAAGAAAATGAAATGAAAGCACCAATAGCTGAAATTAAGCCAGTTGAATTAACAAAGCACAAGCATAATCGTGTGGATAATTATTATTGGATGAAAGACAGAGATTCATCTTATGTTATTGATTATTTAAATGCCGAGAATGAATATACTAAAGCAATGATGAAAGAAACGGATCAATTCCAAAAAAATCTGTATGAAGAAATGCTTTCAAGAATTAAACAAACAGATAATTCTGTTCCGTATTTGAGTAACGGTTATTATTATTATACCCGATATGAAGAAGGAAAAGAGTATCCTGTCTATTGCAGAAAGAAAGGAAATCTTGATTCTGAAGAAGAAATAATGTTGAATGTAAATGAACAGGCTGAAGCTTATGCATATTTTCAAGTCGGAGGCTTATCTGTAACACCCGATAATAAACTTTTAGCCTATTCTGTTGATACTGTTTCGAGAAGAAAATATACAATAAAATTTAAAAGTCTTGAAACCGGTAAAGTTTATGATGATGAAATCCCTAATACTTCAGGAGGAATAACATGGGCAAATGATAATAAAATAATTTTTTATTCAACCAAAGATGAAACTTTAAGGCCTAATAAAATTCATCGATATGAATTAGGATCAAATAAGATTATTGACGTTTATGAAGAAAAAGATTCAACTTTCAGAACTTATGTTTATAAAACAAAATCATCTGAATATTTGATAATCGGATCATCTTCAACCTTATCAGACGAATACAGAATATTAGAAGCAGATAAACCCGAAGGAACTTTTCGTATATTTGAAGCAAGACATGAAGACATGCTCTATAACATTAATCATTACAGGGATAAATTCTATATACGAACCAATTTAAACGCTAAAAACTTTCGTCTGGCAGAAACTCCTGAAAATAAGACAAGTTCTGAAAATTGGAAACCGGTAATACCTCACAGAGATGATGTTTTATTAGAGAGTATTGAATTGTTTAACAACTATTTAGTTGTTGAAGAGCGTAAACTCGGTTTAACCCAATTAAGGGTAATTGATCAAAGAAATAAAGAAGAGCATTATGTACAATTTGGTGAAGAAACTTATTCTGCTTATATCAGCACAAACAGAGAATTTGACACAGATAAGTTACGGTTTGGATATACATCTTTAACAACCCCTAATTCAACTTTTGATTATGATATGAATAATAGGAAAAAAGAGTTGAAGAAAGAGCAAGAAGTATTAGGAATCTTTGATAAAGACGACTACAAAGCTGAACGAATTTGGGCTGAAGCACCCGACGGTACAAAAATTCCTGTTTCTTTAGTTTACAAAAAAGATTTATTCAAAAAAGACGGAAGTAAGCCTCTTTGGATACAAGCTTACGGTTCTTACGGCTCTTCTTCAGATGTTTATTTTAGTACTGTACGTTTAAGTTTATTGAACAGAGGGTTTGTGTATGCGGTTGCCCATGTAAGAGGAGGTCAAGAAATGGGTCGATACTGGTATGATGAAGGCAAATTATTAAATAAGAAAAATACTTTTACAGATTTCATTGCCTGTACAGAATTTCTTCAAAAAGAAAAATACACATCTTCCAAAAAAACTTTTGCATGGGGCGGAAGTGCAGGCGGGTTGCTGATGGGTGCAATATCCAACATGAAACCGGAAATATATAAAGGAATTATTGCAGCAGTTCCTTTTGTTGATGTTATAACAACAATGCTTGATGAAAGCATACCTCTTACTACATCAGAATATAATGAATGGGGCAATCCTAACGATAAGACCTATTATGATTATATATTGTCTTATTCTCCGTATGATAATGTTGAGGCTAAAGATTATCCGAATATGTTAATTACAACCGGTTATCATGATTCGCAAGTTCAATATTGGGAACCGGCAAAATGGACGGCTAAATTAAGAACTATAAAAAAGGATAACAACTTATTGCTTTTAAAAACTAATATGGATTTTGGACACGGCGGTGCATCCGGCCGTTTTGAAAAATTAAAGGACGCTGCTTTGGAATATGCTTTTGTATTTAAATTAAGTGGTATAAAAGAATAATTTACCGGAGAAATTGAATTAAGGCCGGAAAAGCATTATTGTCTTTCCGCAAAGCTTGACTTATCCGGAACAATCAGGTTCTTTATGGATTATCTGTAATTTCAGAGCTCCTGACCCATTAACAGATTATTAATAAGTTACAGCTACTTGCTTGTAAAATGAAATTGTCGCATTTTTAAATTACGACAATAATAATTACGACAGGTCAGGAGTTCTGAATTTATTATTCAACCCATTCTTTTTGATTTCAATACATATTATCGTACCTTTACAGTATCGTTTATTCCTGTGATTATGAATAAATTTTTTTTTATACTGTTTTTTATTCTTTCTCTGTTTTTTCAACAGAGAGATGACTACAAAAAAGCAAGAGAAAAGATGGTAAACAGCCAGATTAAAGCTCGAGGTATTCAGGATCCTTTTACCATTGCAGCCATGCGAACAGTGCCAAGACATAAGTTTGTTCCGAAAAATCTTATGGTTGATGCTTATCTTGATTCTCCTTTACCAATTGGCTACGGACAAACCATTTCTCAGCCCTATATCGTTGCTTTTATGACGGAAATTATTAAACCAAAAAAGGATTTTAAAGTATTGGAAATAGGAACAGGGTCAGGATATCAGGCTGCAGTTTTAGCTCATATTGTTGATAAGGTATATACCGTTGAAATTATTGAAGCATTGTATATTCAGTCAAAAAAGAGGCTGAATGATCTGAATTATGATAACATTTTCGTAAAAAATGCAGACGGCTATCATGGTTGGAAAGAGAAAGGTCCGTTTGATGCCATTGTTGTAACCGCTGCAGCAGAATTTGTGCCTCCTCCGCTTATAAAGCAATTGAAAGACGGCGGAAAAATGATTATTCCGGTGGGAAAACCCTTTGCCACCCAACAACTACTACTTATAGAGAAAAAAGAAGGTAAAATAAAAACAAAAAATCTTATGTTTGTTCGATTCGTTCCTTTTACAAGAGCAAAAGAATAGGTTTTTGCAAGAGCAAAAAAGCCGACTAATGTCAGGAATAAAAATTAATGTTGCAGGTTACAGGTTGCAAAACTCGCAACTTGTAACTTGCAACTCTCAAATTAACATAAACAACAAAATTACAGACAATCCTGAAAAAAAATAGGGACAAGCTATATTTGTTTATTATTTTCAGTAATGACATATCAAAACAGCTAATCATCATAAGCCGGAAAAAATGTTTGCAAAACATAAAAGCAATTTTTTTCAATACAGACTGCTTTTTGCAGTATTTATTCTGTCTGCGGCCATTGTTAGCTATGAAATTCAATTGATGCATTTTTTTACCATAGTTCAGTGGCATCACTATGCTTATATGGTAATTTCTATTGCCTTATTGGGATTTGGTGCAAGTGGTACGGTAATATCTGTTTTTAGAAAGCGGATGCTGCAAAGAATAGATTTTTTACTTCCTTTTTTAATGATCTCTACCGGCTTACTGATGACCATAGCTGTCAGAGCTTCCCGTTATGAGTTTTTTCTTTTCGATTCGTATACTCTTTTCGTTGACCGTTCGCAATTTTCAAGACTGGCAGGAACTTATTTTCTTTTCTTCCTTCCTTTTTTTTCGGGAGCCTTGGCCATAGGATTAATCTTCGTTAAAAAAGTATCAAGTATCGGCACTTTTTATTTTTCTGATCTTTTGGGATCCGGAATAGGAGGAGCCCTGACTATTTTCCTGTTTTGGCAATTTTCACCACAGGAAATTCCGTCTGTTATTGCGATCTTGCCAATTTTGGCCGGAGTCCTTATCATTCACAAAAAGACCCGTTTATACTTAATTCTGTACAGCCTGTTAAGTTTAAGTATCGTAGTATATCATCTTAATAAACCCTTTGATTTGTTACCGTCTCAATTTAAAAGTATAAGCTACGCTTTGAATCTTCCTGATGCAAAAATTGACCGGCAAATAAGCAGTCCTTACGGTCTCGTTCAAGTAGTTTCTTCACCGGTGCAACGGTATGCCCCCGGTTTGAGTTTGACTTATACCGAGAATGTCCCCCCCTGCGATGTTATTTTTAATAACGGAGATTGGTATGCCCCCATTCCCACCCGGTCAAAAAAGGATACTTCTCATATTTTGAATTATACCACCATGGCACTTCCTTATGCCTTCGGCGTTCCGAAAAGTGTTCTCTTGTTCCGGGCAGGTGCCGGATTAGAAATTGCACATGCCTTGAATAACGGAGCGGAACAAATAACAGCCGTTGAACCTAATGCAACAGTTGTTTCCTTATTAAATAATTAATATGCCTCCTTAACCGACTCTCTGTTTTACCACCCTAAAGCAGAGATACATGTTCAGGCATGCAGAACGTTTTTAAATCAAACCGACAAAAAATACGATATCATCCAACTGCCTTTATTAGGTGAATTTGGTGGTTCTGTGGGACTAAATGCCTTACAAGAAGAAAATTTACTGACCAAAGAAGCTTTTGCTGAAATGTGGCAAAAGCTGACTCCCGGCGGAATGATCGTTCTTTCCTTCTGGATCGATCTTCCACCAAAAATTTCTTTAAAATCTGCTGCAATGATATCAGAAAGTTTGGAGTCTTTTAAAATAAAAGAACCCTTAAACCATATTGCAGCAATAAGAAGTTGGGGTACTCTCACTTATGTCATCAAGAAAAAACCTTTGAATAAAACGGAAATCAATAAGGTAAAAACCTTTTGTGAGCGATATAATTTTGATCCTGTTTTACTACCGGGAATAACAGCCCGAGAAAGGGAGCAATTCAATGCTGTTGAAGATGAGGTTTTCTTTTCTGATCCGGAAGGAATGTTCAGTTCTCAACGAGAAAAAATAATTCAAGAATACGATTTTAATATCCGGCCCGCAACAGATAACAAACCTTACTTTTTTCAATTTTTACGTTGGAAAAAGCTTCCTGATTTGATCAAAACAACAGGCGGAAAATCAACAGCTTTTATCGAATTGGGTTATTTGATCGCGGTGGTTACCTTTATTCAAGTAATTATTTTCGCATTATTATTTATTATCCTGCCGCTTTTCCGATTGGGATTGAAGGGAGGCAATAAATCCTGGATAGTGATCTATTTTACGGCCCTTGGCTTTGGCTATATGTTTTTGGAAATTGTGTTTATCAAATATTTTGTACTCTACCTTGGGCATCCTATTTATTCAGCAGCAACAGTGATATCTGTAATGCTGATCAGTTCGGGAATAGGAAGCCGGTATTCGTCACGGTATAAAACATATCAAAAGGCCTTATTAAAAATAACAGGGCTTATCACCGCCTTAATTCTCCTTTATGCCTTTATTATCGGTGTCTTTTTAAGCAGCACAGTTGGTTTACCTCTTATCGTGAAGATCCTGCCGGCTGTGGTGATCATTGCTTTACCGTCTTTTTTTATGGGAATGCCGTTTCCTATAGGTTTAAAAATTGTAGATGCCGGTAAAAAAAGTAATGTACCCTGGGCATGGGGTATCAATGGTTGCGTATCGGTTATTAGTGTATCCTTAGCAGTAATTATTGCAGTAGAAATTGGCTTTAAGGCGGTAATGTTATTTGCTGCTCTGGCCTATGGTATTGCTTTTTTATCTAACTTTTTTATAAATATTAAAGGAATTAAATAGTGTGATTTTATCCTGTTTTCTTTGTTGATTTAGATTTAGGTTTTGTAAACAAAAAAGCCCCGAAAAAATTCGAGGCTTCTTTGCTCCTCCTCTAGGACTTGAACCTAGGACCTGCGGATTAACAGTCCGACGCTCTAACCAACTGAGCTAAGGAGGAATATTTTTTAAAATCAGGTTGCAAAAGTAGCACCTTTTTTTAAAAAACAAATATATTTGCAAAAATTTTTCATTAAAATATTAAAATAAATGAGTTTAACAATAGTCGGTACGGTGGCATTTGATGCTATTGAGACACCATTCGGTAAAACCGATAAAATTATTGGCGGTGCAGGTACATATGTAGCATTGGCAGCTTCTTTTTTTGAAAAGAACACTAATTTGATTTCTGTTGTAGGAGATGACTTTCCTGAAGATTATCTTAAGATGCTGAATAAGCAAGGTATAAATACGGACGGTATTCAAATTAAAAAAGGAGAAAAGACTTTTTTTTGGTCAGGCAAGTATTATGATAATATGAATAAGAGGGATACTTTGGTAACAGAGTTAAATTCTTTGGCTGATTTTGATCCGGTTGTGCCGGATGCCTATCAAGGTTCAGAGTATTTAATGCTTGGTAATTTAACTCCGACAATTCAAAGGTTAGTAATTGAACGTATACATAAACGACCGAAGTTGATTATGTTGGATACCATGAATTTTTGGTTAGATAAAACCTTGGAAGAACTCAAAAGAACAATATCAATGGTTGATGTTCTTTGCATTAATGATGAAGAGGCTCAACAATTGGCAAATGAACATTCTTTGGTTAAGGCAGCTAAAAAGATAAATGCAATGGGGCCGAAATATGTAATAATTAAAAAAGGTGCACACGGAGCTTTATTATTCGGTAACGGTAAGATATTCTGTGCTCCGGCTTTACCTCTTGAGTCAGTTTTTGATCCTACAGGTGCAGGAGATTGTTTTGCCGGCGGATTTATAGGATATTTATCAAAAACAGATGATATTTCATTTGAAAATATGAAAAATGCCGTAATTATCGGATCTGTTATGGCATCTTTTAATATTGAAAAATTCGGAACAGAAAGATTGCTGGAGATTAAACCTGATGATATTTCAGAACGGATTCAGCAATTTATTGATCTTGTTCGTTTTGATATTAAGAAAGAAAACATATTTTGAAACAAAATTTATCTTTAATTTTTCAGTTGCCGCGTCCTTTAGGGCGTGGTTTCTCTGTTATAAGATTATGAGCTTTAGCCCTTATTAATAACAAGTTGTGGGCTAAAGCCCAATTTTCACAAAATCCGGATACACGCCATAAAGGACGTGGCAACTGATTATTTTATTCGTTTTCACACAGACTCTTTAGGGCGTAGTTTAATAAGACAAAAAATATGGGGCTTTAGCCTTTTTTTATAATTTTCAAATTCAAATCTTTCAATTGTTGATCATCAACAGAGGCAGGAGCATCGATCATAATGTCGCGACCTGCATTATTTTTCGGAAAAGCAATTACGTCTCTGATAGAATCGGACCCGTTGAATAAAGCAACCCAACGATCAAAACCAAAAGCAATCCCGCCGTGAGGAGGAGCTCCGTATTTAAAAGCATCCATAAGAAAACCGAATTGTGCTTTTGCCTCTTCATCTGTAAAACCTAATATCCGAAACATCTTTTTTTGAAGTTCTGTTTCATGTATCCTGATTGAACCTCCGCCGATTTCATTTCCGTTTATCACCAAATCATAAGCCTCTGCTTTTATATTTTCAGGATCAGAATCCAACGAATTAATGTGGTCTTTTTTAGGAGAAGTAAAGGGATGATGTACTGCATGCATTTGTCCGGTTTCTTCATCTTTTTCAAACAAAGGAAAATCTACAATCCAAAGCGGAGCAAATTCATTATCGTTTCTTAAATCTAATCGATTTCCCATCTCTAAACGCAATTCCCCGAGAGCAATGAGGATTTGTTTTTTATTACCCGACATTAACAGCATTAAATCTCCGGGTTTTGCATTCATTGCATCTGCCCATTTTTTTAAGGCTTCTTGGGAATAGAATTTATCAACAGACGATTTAAAAGTTCCGTCTTCATTATACTTTGCAAAGACTAATCCTTTTGCACCAATTTGAGGTCTTTGTACCCATTTTATCAGTTCGTCTGTTTGTTTACGAGAATATCCTGACAGACCTTCGGCACAAATTCCGCCTGTGAATTCGGCATTATCAAAAACATTGAAGCCGTTTCCTTTTACAATTTCGCTTAAGTCTGTGATTTTTATTTCAAAACGAATATCCGGACGATCACTTCCGTATATATTTAAAGCATCATCATAAGTAATTCTCGGAAATTGTTCCGTAAAACTTTTTCCCTTAATAACTGAAAATAAATGTTTAGCCAAACCTTCAAACAAAGTCAAAATATCTTCTCTTTCAACGAAAGACATTTCGCAATCCAGTTGTGTGAATTCCGGTTGCCTGTCTGCTCTGAAATCTTCATCTCTGAAACATTTTATCAATTGAAAATATTTATCATATCCCGAGATCATTAATAATTGCTTAAAAACTTGCGGTGATTGCGGAAGTGCATAAAATTTACCTTCGCTCATTCTTGAAGGTACAACAAAGTCTCGCGCCCCTTCGGGTGTAGATTTAATTAAAAAAGGTGTTTCTATTTCCAAGAAATCCTGTTCGTTTAAATACTTTCTGACTTCTTGAGCCATTCTGTGTCTTAAGATGATACCTTTTTGAACGGTATTTCTTCTAAGATCTAAATATCTGTATTTTAATCTTATTTCTTCACCCCCGTCAGTATTATCTTCAATGGTAAACGGCGGAATTTCAGATTTGCTGAGGATTTTAAATTCTGTAACGGTAATTTCAATATCTCCGGTAGGCATATCCGTGTTTTTACTGCTTCTTTCGGTAACTTTTCCTTCAACCCGAATAACAAATTCCCTTCCGAGTTCTTCTGTTCTTTTTGTTAGTTTAGGATTTGTTTCTTTATCGAAAAACAATTGAGTTATTCCGTATCGATCTCTGATATCAATAAAAGTCATGGCACCCAAATTTCTTATCTTTTGCACCCATCCGCTGAGTGTAACTTCTTTATTTATATCACTTTGTTTTAATTCTCCGCAAGTATGTGTTCTGTACATTTTTAAATATTTTTTATAACAGCAAGCAAAGATAAAACATTACTTTTTGAGAGCAAGTTTTTTACCTTCAGTTCTAAAAAGAGCCGAAAAAAGGAATATGCCATACCGCAGATTTTACAACAGAGTTATACCGAATATTATAAATGAAAACGGTGTTTATATCAGAAGTATTCAGCTTTTATTAAGGCATAAAAACAGCAAAACAATTGAAATTTACATATATGTAATAATTGTTACAAACAGAAAAATAAAAAATCTTTTGGATATTATAATGAAAAATTATAGATTTGACACAAACAGCAAAAGCAATTCAAAATAAAAAAAAACACATTACGTACAAAGTCGATATTAACCACACTGTTGTGTTTAATGCACTCTTGTGTTTACGTAATAAATATTTTGAGTTACTTTAATACAGGTGTTAGATGTAATGTAAAAAACATAACACAAAAAGACACAGCAAGTTATGGAAGTAAATTTAAAGTGTAGTGAATGCAAAACTCATTATGATTTTGAAGTTGGAGAAATTACAACTGATGATGATAT
>JAUVIG010000441.1 GCA_030592825.1 Chlorobiota bacterium
AGTATAAAAACTCGTTTATACAATTGTAAAAATTTGTTAAAATCACCTATTTTATACAATTCATCAGCTATTTTTATGCATTCATCTATTGTTTGAGCATGAATGTAAAAGTTAAAAAAAGTTAAAAAATAAAACCCCCTAATAAAAAATATTATGCGTACACCACTGTATTTAAGCACCTTGCAAGCATTTTATTTTTTCTGTGTGAAAAATAAATCGTTTATAAAAAAATTAAAGTTAAATTATTTTTTTGTTTTAATAAATTTAACTTACATTTGTAAATGAGTTTTTATACTCATATAAAGTGTTTTTTTCATAGTAACTTTTAGGTTAGTTGTTAAAGGCGGAATTTTCATTCCGCCTTTTTTTTATTTTATTTTTCTACTTTTACAGCATGGATGTTTACCAAAATAAATTGATAAAATTTTCTGAAACTCCTTTTGATAATCTGATGCAAAAGAGAATACACCAAGTATTAATAGTTTGCAGCGAATACGATTCATTTACATTAGAAGAAGACGGCAGAATTGAAGAACAGATCTTTAATGAATATGTTTCTTTAAATTTAAGATATCCGCCAAGGATTATGCATGCTAACACAGCTGAAGAAGCTTTAAAAAAAATGCATAAAACATACATTGATCTGGTTATTACAATGCTAAATGTAGGAGAAAGATTTGATGCTTTTGAATTTGCAAAAGAAGTGAAAAAAAAATATCCGGGAAAACCGGTTGTCGTCTTAACACCTTTTTCAAGAGAAGTTTCATTAACGTTAAGTAATGAAGACTTAAGCGGAATTGATTATGTGTTCAGTTGGTTAGGAAGTGCCTATATTTTGCTGGCAATAATTAAACTTCTGGAAGATAAAATGAATGTTGAAAAAGATGTTGAAATCGGAGTGCAAGTTATTTTATTAGTTGAAGATTCAATCAGATATTATTCCGGTTATCTTACAAACATGTATAAAATTCTTTTGGTTCAATCAAAAAAGTTCATAAAAGAAGCCTTAAATGAACATCAGCAAATGAGACGAATGCGAGGCCGTCCTAAAATATTATTGGCAAAAGATTATGAAGAAGCAAATAATTTATATAATAAATATAAAAATAACATATTAGGAGTCATTTCTGATACAAAATTTCCGAAAAACGGAATCATTGATCCGGAAGCAGGTGTTAAACTTCTAAGAAAATTCAAAAAAGATAATAAGTATCTTCCTCTTTTATTACAATCTTCCGACATTGAAAATTCAGAAAAAGCAAAAAAACTTAAAGTCGGGTTTATACATAAATATTCTGAAAATTTGGCATTAGAATTAAAAAATTTCATGAACCGGTATTTTGCTTTCGGAGCATTTGAGTTTATTGATCCTGTAACAAAAACAGTCATAAAAAAGACAAAAAATTTACAAGAATTGCAATCACATATTCTTGACATTCCGGATAACTCATTTGAATATCATATCTCAAGGAATCATTTATCTAAATGGTTAGTTGCCAGAGCTTTATTTCCTTTGGCAGAATTCTTTGCCGGTGTTTCAAAACAGGACTTTGCCGGAGACCTGCAACAAATAAAACATTTTGTTTACGAAAATATTTCAAATTTCAGAAGATCAAGATCAAGAGGTATTATTGCAGAATATGACAGAAATTATTATGATGATTCCCTGATATTTTCACGTATAGGAAACGGTTATATGGGAGGTAAAGCAAGAGGATTAGCCTTTTTAGATTCCCTTACAAAAAAACATAAGGAATTTGAAAAATATCCGAATATACAGATAAAAATTCCGAGAACTGTTGTACTGAGCACTGATATCTTCGATCTTTTTATGGAAGAAAATAATCTGTATCCCATTGCATTATCAAAAAAAAGTAATGAGGAAATTCTGAATAAATTTATTTCAGCAAAAATTTCCGAAAATACCAAAGAGGATTTGAAAACATTTCTGCATAATGCAAATTATCCTGTTGCTGTAAGATCATCAAGTGTACTTGAAGACTCACATTACCAACCATTTGCAGGAGTATATTCCACATATATGTTAGCAAATACAGCTGATTTTGAAACTAATTTTAATCAATTATTAATTGCTGTAAAATCTGTATATGCATCAGTTTATTATAAAGAAACAAAAGCATATATGAAGGCAACAAAGAATTTAATTGATGAAGAAAAAATGGGAATTGTATTACAAGAAGTTTGCGGAAATAAATATGATGACAGATTTTATCCTACTATTTCAGGTGTAGCCAGATCCGTTAATTTTTATCCTATTGAAGACGAAAAACCTGAAGACGGTATTGTTAACGCAGCATTAGGATTAGGGAAACATATTGTAGAAGGAAAAAGAACACTTCGTTTTTCTCCTAAACATCCCAAAAAAATATTGCAATTATCATCTCCCGAATATGCTCTGAAAGAAACACAAAAGACATTCTTTGCATTAGATTTATCTGCCGACAGTTTTACAGCATCAACTGACGACAGTATCAACTTCAAGTCATACAGAATAAAACAAGCTGCCGAAGATGAATCAATTTATGATATTTCTTCTGTTTATGATTATCATGATAATATATTGAGAGAAGGGCGAATTTATGAAGGCAAACGTCTGATAACTTTTGCAAATGTTCTTAAATATGACTCGTTTCCGCTTGCCGAAATAATAAGTAATGTATTAAAGGTTTGCGAAAATGCAATGAATAATCCCGTAGAAATTGAATTTGCCGTTAATTTAAATCCGCAAGACAGTGAGGATAAGTACTTCAATCTATTACAAATCAGGCCTATTGTTGAAGAAATTATTAATGAAGAAATTGATTTCAGCAACATAAAACAAAAAGATACAATTATACAATCTCAAACGTCTCTGGGACACGGCATTATTAAAGGAATACATGATATTATTTATGTAAAACCGGAATCTTTCGATTCGGTAAATAATCAAAAAATTGTTCCTGTTATTGAAAAAATTAACAATGAATTTATTGAATCCGGTAAAAATTATATTCTTTCAGGTCCCGGAAGATGGGGATCAAGTGATCCGTGGTTGGGAATTCCGGTTGTTTGGTCACAAATTTCAGCAGCAAGACTTATAATTGAATCCGGACTTGAAAATTATCAAATTGAACCGAGTCAAGGAACACACTTTTTCCAAAATCTTACATCTTTTAAAGTTGGTTTTTTCACAATCAATCCCTTTAAAAAAGATGGGTTTTGGGATTTGGACTATCTGTCAAGCTTTGATGCCGTATATGAAGATGAATTTGTAAGACACATACGTTTTGACAATGAACTGATTATTAAAATTGACGGAAAGCAAAGTAAAGGAGTAGTTTTAAAACCCTCTTAAATTGTAACAGTTACATTGTTAAATTGTTGCATTGTTAAATTGCTAAAAAACAACCGGCAGGCAGCTACGCTAAGTTAAAATTGCTGTTTCTTAACAATCACTAAATAATATTGTTTACAAAGTTTAAACAATCCTTAAGGTAACCTCTATTAATTAATTTCTTTCAAGAAACAAATATAATGAATAAGATGCGAGGCACAAATTTTATGTAATAGCCGTAGCTGTTTCAAAAA
>JAUVIG010000274.1 GCA_030592825.1 Chlorobiota bacterium
ATGTTCTCTTATTTTTTCAAATCGTTTCTTTTTACTTCCGATATCTGAAAAATCTTCTTCAATTTTTCTGTAAAGTTCAATGTTTTGTTCGTAGGAAAGAGATGCTGTTTCAGAACTTAATGTATCTAAAATTATCTTTGCATCAATTTCAAGGTCTTTATAATCATAAAACTTTAATGTTACATCTGCAAATCTGTATCCGTATCTCTCCGTATATTTTTTTATTTTTACAATTTCAGCTGTATCACCGTTTGCTATAAAATCAATTTCATCATATTCTTCACTCCAAAAATAATTGTTTTTTACAATCATAAGAAGATCTCCTGCGGTAATTTCTTCTTCTCTGTATAAGACTGAAGCTCTGATACCTTGATTAAACCGATTTGCCCTTTTATTGGACCTGCAAATAATTGCAACTTCTTGTTCTGAATATTTACCGTATGCATCAGAAATTTTTTCTATAAGATCGGCACCGCTGATTCTGTTTATATCATCGAAACCTTCCAATTTAATTTTAGGAAATCCTTTAAATTTAACTATTGTGTTATATTGCATACTTTTGCTCAACAGATTCCTGATTTTCGTAGCATTATAAAGTGTTCCTGAATCTTGAGCTTGTCTCACAACTTCAGTAAGTTCATATTCTATAACATCATATCCGTAGATTTCAAGTTCTTTTAAATCAAGAGCCGGACTGATATCTAACTTAACCGGAGGAAGTTGTGCGGTATCACCAATCAAAATTAATTTGCAAGATTCATTATTGTAAACATATTTAATTAGGTCATCTAATAATTTGCCGCTTCCGAAAGCAGAATTTTCAAAACTGCTGTTTGAAATCATTGAAGCTTCATCAACAATAAAAAAAGTGTTTTTATGCAGATTTATATCTAAAACAAATTTACCGAAACCGGCATTTGCAGATTTTTGTCTGTATATTTTTTTATGAATGGTAAATGCACCGGTTTTTGCATAGCTGCTTAATACTTTTGCAGCTCTGCCTGTTGGCGCCAGCAGTACAGATTTTAATTGTAATCTTTTTAATGCTTTAACTAAACCGGCAATAGTGCTTGTTTTACCTGTCCCCGCATAACCTTTTAATAAAAATATTTCATTTTCGTTACTTGAACCTGAAACAAAATTAGCTAATTTTACAATAAGTTTTTTTTGGCCTTCTAAGGGTTCAAAGACTAATGCATTTATTATTTCGTTATATATAAAATCATTCAACATTTTATTACATTTTCAATCAAGTTATTAGATTATTTATTTAATATATGAGTTTAGCTTATAAAAAGTAAAAAATCGTTCAATAGGTGCACAGCAACTTTAATAATTAGATAGAAATCAGTATGATAATTTTTTGCATTTTGCAGAATTAGTTGCTTTGCACCTTTTTAAACTGATTTCATATATATATATTTGAATAATCTTTTTTAATTATATAAAATTAAACCAAGTTTTGTTAATTTAAAAAGATATTTTTTTTAAATTTGCATGCGAACAAAAAATCTTATTTATAATGACAATTTATATTATTATTCTGATTGTTGCAACTGTTGGTGTTGCATTAGTTACATTTATTGAAAGTTTATCAAAAAATAAACTTATTAAATACGGGTCATATGTTGTCTATTTTTTACTTATTGAATTAATTCTTTATGCTGTTACAGAAAGTATTACTATTCCGGCTGTTATTTTAGTTGTTGTAATTTTAATTATCATATTGATATTATTGATAAAAGGAAGCTTTATTATTTCATCCGGAAACAGGACAATAAAATATATAATAAGTTTTATTTTCTTGGCGGCAGCAATCTTTACGGGATATACTTTGTATGACAGTATAATGAATCCTATCAGGTTCAATAAAGAAATGAACAAAAGATATCAAGAAACCGTTGATGAGTTGAAAAGAGTAAGAACAGCCCAAGTTGCTTACAAAAATGAGTATAATAAATATTCAAAGTATATGGACAGTTTAAAAATTTTTGTTGAGAACGGTTCAATGACCGTTGTCAGAAAAGAAGGGACAGTGCCGGATACAATTTATTTGCAGGAAGGTAATAATTTGGAGAAAGCTGAAAAAAGATCCATAGAATTAGGAATAATAAAAAGAGATACAATCAAAGTAAATATCATTGATACACTTTTCAGTAATTATGATATAAACAGATTTGGTATTGTGCCTTTTACAAACGGTTCTGTATTTGATATGGATACCGCTTCAATTGAAGCAGGTGGTTTAACAATCAATATTTTTGAGGCAAAAGTTACAAATTTGGAATTGCTAAAAGGAATGGATAAACAATTAATACTGAATCTTAATGATAATGCCATTCAAAATAGCAGATATCCCGGATTAAAAGTAGGTTCTCTTGAAGAGAATAATAATAATGAAGGAAATTGGGATAAAGAATTTGATCTTAAAAAATAAATTTGATTTACGATGTTATTTTAAAATCCGTTAGTTAATTGACTTGATGTCAAAATAACCGGCGGATTTTATTTTTTTTGGTATATTTTATGCTATAATTAAAAGGAAATTAAAAATCATTAAATTGATATTAAAATTCGTATGAAAAATTTTTTTGTATTTAATGAAGGTTTCTCTAAAAGTAAGACATCTTCTTACATTTTATCTTTACAATTAGATGAAAAGGGATATTCTTACACCATTATTGATACTGTTGGTAAAATATATGCAGCAGTTAATCATCATAACTTCGATAAAAAACTTGCAGATAAAAGCATTTCAGAGAAAGCAGAATCAATGATAAAAGAGGATTTGTTTTTAAGCAAAAACTATAAAGCTGTATATTTCAGTTTAATAACACATAAATCAACACTTGTTCCTAATGAACTTTTTAACAGAAATAACATTAAACAATATTTTACATTTAATCATTACTTAGATGATTATGAAGAATTACATTTTAATTTTATTGAACAAATAAATGCATATAATATCTTTGCCGTCCCGTCAGACTTGACAACCTTATTAGTAAATAAATTTCCGGAAATCATTTTTGTTCATCAAAATAATACAATTATTTCGGATATTGTAGAAAGAGCGAAGAAAAAGAAATTGAAGATGCCCTTAATCAGTATTAATGTAAATCAGAATTTATTTGATATTGCGATTTATAAAGATGATAAATTTGCATTATTAAATTCTTATCTGTTTAATGATGAAAATGATTTAGTATATTATGTAATGAATACATTAACTCAATTTGATATTAAGCCGGCAAAATCACACATTAATTTATCCGGTATTGTTGAAAAGAATACAAAATTTTATAAATTAATTCGAGAATTTTTACCAAATATTAATTTATTAAAGTTAGAAACAGAAATATCATATAATTTTGATGTTGATGAGCATCTTGTTTACGTTTTATTGAATCTTCATAATGCGTATAATTAGAGGTAAGTATAAAGGGAAGATAATTTCACCGCCAAAAGGATTTAATTCGCGCCCCACAACTGATTATGCAAAAGAATCATTATTTAATATTATTGAAAACAGAGTAAATATTCAGAGTTTAAGAGTATTGGATCTGTTTTCAGGATCGGGGAATATAAGTTTTGAATTTCTGTCAAGAGCTTGCAAAGAAGTTGTTTCAGTTGAGAACAATAAGAAATATTCAGATTACATAAGAAAACAGATATCTCAATTATTTCCGGAAAAAGGGAAAGTTATTTGCACTGATGCTTTTAAATTTTGTCAAAAATCAGATTTAGATTTTGATATTATTTTTGCTGATCCTCCTTTTAATCATAAAGATATTAAAACAATTCCCGATCTTATTTTGAATAATAAAAGTTTGAATAATAAAGTTTTAATTATTGTTGAACATCCGAATGAAATTAATTTCTCCGAGCATTCAAATTATATTGAAACAAGGAAATACGGTAATATCAGTTTCTCTTTTTTTCAAAAAGATGAATAATTAATTATAAAAAACAGATATTTTTTTGCAGAATAAAAAAAAGATTTACATTTGCACACGCAAAAAGCGAAAAGGTCCGGTAGTTCAGTTTGGTTAGAATACATGCCTGTCACGCATGGGGTCGCGAGTTCGAGTCTCGTCCGGACCGCTGAAATAAAATTAACCCTCTATAAATCAGATGTTTATAGAGGGTTTTTTCTTTTAGGGTACGAATAAGGGTACGAATAGATTAAAAATACTCTGTTTTGTATTCTTTTTTTATAATGCAAGTAAATTCTTTAACTTTCCTTTTTATAGTGTGGAAATACTCTTTAAGTTATTCCGTTGCTATTCCGTGCAATTTACATAATTCATTATATTTTGATTGATTGAAACTATTAAATTCAATATCAAAAGAATTTGAAGTACATTGATTGTTAATAATACTTTTTGCATCAGTTAATCCGTATTCAATATTTTCAACTTTATCAATTAAATAAAGAGCTGTTTTTAATTTAATATTGTCATTGTCGGACTTCAAACAATTTTCAATAGTTTTCAGAGCCTCATCATAAAGACTTAATATTTTTTCTTTGGTGTGTTCCTTTACTTCTTTGATAAGACTGTTATAGTATGCCTCAAAAGTAGGTTTTTGTTTCCATTGCCAAAGAGTAGTACGGTCAATTTTAAGTTCTTTTGAAACTTCATTGTAATTCTTACCGATTGCCAAAAGTTCAACTGCCTTTTGTTCTTTTGCTGTCAGATATGTTTTAAATTTACTCATAGTGTTGTGTTTTGTTGAAAAATGTTGAAAATTAATTGTATTGTTTTGTATTAAATAAACATTTCTTATAGGTATAAAAACGACGAAAATTTTAAAAATTTCGGATATATTGTAATTTTTGATTATTAATTAAATCATAATTATTGAACAAACTCGGATATGAATTTATTTTTTTATAACTTCTTTCAGTATTATTGAATTTATTAAAATATTCATTTCTTATACTGTGTGAAATTTCTTCAATTCTTTTTTTATTACTTTCATTATTCCATTTATCCGATAATCTTTTTTCAAGTTCTTTATAAGTTGTTTTTGAGTTGTTTTTTTGATAATATTTTATTCCGGTAGTACATAGAAATTTTGATGTTTCTTTCTGCATTGAAATATCTAATTTTGTAATTAAACATTTTCTTTTATTATTGGTACAAATTAACTCTATATTAGAAGTGTCATTTTGTACCGTTTTTGAATTTTCAGGATTAATAAAAAGGCGGTCAATTTGTACCGTTTTTTGTTCTGATACTTCATTTAAAAAGGCGGTCAATTTGTACCTTTTTTTATTGTCGATTTTTAATAATTCATTCCATTTTTTCTCAATCATTTTTGATACTTCTTTTTGTTTATCATTAAGATTATATTTTTTGATGAGGCTCTGAAACTTGTTTAATTCATAATAATATTTTTTTCTGTCTTTTTTATATTGAGGGTGTTCGTTTCCGTTTGTATAATC
>JAUVIG010000479.1 GCA_030592825.1 Chlorobiota bacterium
AAGATATGTCTTCGGGTTTCGACGCCTCGCATCTACACAAAGCTAATCGCATGAATAATGCGGGTTATTTATATTGTAAAACTTTGGTTTTTCTTCTTTTACCACACACTGACCTACCGGCAGGCAGGGAACTCACTGATTTTCACCGATAAAATTTTTCCGTGTTATTCTGTGTTATCTGTGTGCAATATTTCTTTAAACTTGCTGCTTACAACCTTATATTATAACTCGTTTACCGGCAATTTAAACTTCATTGTAATTTCGCAGGTTTCTTTATTAACCTCAATTTTTTGATCTTCAAAACCGACATCTTTACCTGTTGACATTTTAAATAAGCCGGATAAAAATTGCATGCCGCTGTTCATAACTTTTTCAAGTTCCTCTGTTTTTGAAATCGGGGCATCTTCTTTTTGAGTTTCTGTTTTTTTGTTTTCCGGTTTTTCAGTAACTAATTCTGAATCATATTCATTATCGTAACTTTCTTCCGGTACTGCATGTAAATCATCTTCATAAGCCGGAATATATCAAACAGAAGCTGACGAAACCCGTATTCAGACCCGTTTGCATGATGAAAACGGTTTGGCTTACACAGGAGCAGGTGGCGACCCTCTTTGGGAAAGCGAAATCTACCATCAATGAGCATATTAAGAATATTTATTCGGAGAAAGAGCTGAATGAGAGCCTGACTCTAAAGAAATTCGGAATTTTCGAATTTCAGCAAAAAGCTCCAAATTATTATAATCTTGATCTTTTCAAAAGTGACAGAAAATAAAGCATTACATCCGACAATGTACAAAAAACACAGGATAGAAAAGTTCTAATAAAAACTTTATTTCTCCAAAAATTCCGTATGTTTCTGTACAAGTTTTATCTGCGAATATGTAAACTTATCAGGTAAAGCGGTTTTTGCTTCTGATAGTGACGAATCGGGATGTTTATCGAAATGACTTAAAATTTCTTTAACAATATCCGAATTAACAAATTCTTCAACTTTTATTTCCCCGCTTGCTACAAAACGTCCCAAATGATTTTCTATAGTTGAGGCTACAAAATTTTGAGCTTTAGCAATTTCTTCAATTGTTTTTCCGTCTTTATACATCTCATAACTTATCTCCCAATTTTTTTTCTTCGGAATTTTTATCGGCTCCGGCAAATCTTCTTTGGCTTCAATATCTTTTTCTTGTATGTAATCAACTACCATTGAAATTAAGTCATCTCCGTATTGTTCCAGTTTCTTTTTTCCGATACCGGATATAGTTTTTAATTGTTTCGGAGTAACAGGCAGTTCGTTTGCAATTCCTTGTAAAACCAAGTTTGGGGCTACCATATACAGTTTAATATCATTGAGTTCCGCTTCTTCTTTTCTCCAAGCTTTCAGTTGTGCATACAGTTCCGGATGTTGCGTATCAACTTCTCTGACTTTAATTTTTGTTTTTGGTTTCTTTTTTTCTTCTAATGCAGATTTTGCTCTGATGTCAAGATATGTTTTTATATTAAACCCTGTTAAGCAAGTATTTAGACTTTTTTGTTTTATGTTAAGAATTTCATTTGTTGAGGATAAGCTTTCATTAATTGCTTTTTTTACGGAACTGTTGTCTGTTTCAAAACTGCTGTTTTCCAGTTTTTTTATAATCTCATCATCATGAAATTTAATAAAATATTCAGATGCTTTTTTTAATCTTTCTTGTAGAATTTTATTTTTTTCAGCATCAGGATTTACTTTTAAAATTGAATTAACTTGCTTGATAAAACTTTGAGCTGTGCCTGATATTTTCGGTAAGGCTTTTTCATTGATTTCTAATATTGTTTCGCCGATATTACCTGTGTAACTTCCTGAATATTCTCTTAAATTCTTTTCAAATACTCTGAATCTGTAAAAAAGCTGTTTATAATTAAACAATTCATCAATAAGTTCTGCTTGATAATCATATATTGCTTTTTTCAGTTCTTTTTCGTCAGGTTGGTTTTCTTCTGAATGTTTGTTGAAATCTCTGACCTCTCTGTCGCAAATAATTGCTGATTCAGAAATTTTAGAGCTTAAAACCAAACCCTTCATAGTTTTACAACGGCTCAAAGCAACATATGTTTGTCCGTGTGCAAAAGCCGCAGATGCGTCAATTACGGCTTTTTCAAAAGTTAATCCTTGACTTTTATGAATGGTGATTGCCCAAGCAAGTCGTAAAGGATATTGAGTAAACGAGCCGATAAAATCTTCCTCAATTTCTTTAGTTTCTTTATTGATGTTGTATCTTATATTTTCCCATGTTTCTCTTCCTGCATCAATTTCTTCATCATCGTCTTCACATTTTACAGTAATAGTATTCTCATCAAAGCCTGTAATTTTCCCTATTTTCCCGTTAAAATATCTTTTTTCGGCAGAACTGTCATTTTTTACAAACATAACTTGTGCACCAACTTTTAATTCTAATTCAAATTCTGCGGGGTAGGCATATTCAGAAAAAGTACCTTGAACAGTTGCCTTGAATTTATGTAATTTGCCGTTAATTTGTCGCAATTTATCTTCATTAATAATATTTGCGGAATTATTATGTGTTGTTAATGTGATATAACCCTGATTATTCGCCGGTTGAAAATCAGGTATATATCTTTTGTGAAGTAAATCATAAGATTTTTTTGTGAGAGCATCGTTTCTTATTTCGTTTAGAACTTCAATAAATACATTATCATCTTGTCTGTAAATATGTTTCAGTTCAACAGTAATCATATTTGCTTTCTGCAATGCTTTACTGTTGAAAAAATACATTGATTGATAATAAGGACTTAATATATGCATTTCATCATGCTTCACAACCGGTGCTAATTGTTGAAGATCGCCAATCATCAATAATTGTACTCCTCCAAACGGACGAAAACGATTTTTATAACGACGTAAAGTTTCATCAATTGCATCAAGAATATCGGCTCTTACCATTGATATTTCATCAATTACCAAAAGGTCTAATGTTTTGATAATATTAATCTTTTGCTTATTAAATTTTTGTTTAAAATTCGGATTATTGACTTTATGACCGGCAACTTTTTCTGTGATAATAGGTCCGAAAGGAAGTTGAAAAAATGAATGAATAGTAACACCGCCGGCATTAATTGCAGCAACTCCGGTTGGAGCAACTACAACCATTCGTTTAAGAGATTTATATTTTAATGATTTAAGAAATGTTGTTTTTCCGGTTCCGGCCTTACCTGTAAGAAAGATATTTCGGTTTGTAAATTGTACAAATTCGTCAGCTAATTCTATTTCGGGATTTTTTATCATCTGGTCATTTTTTTCTGTCTGTAAAATTAGAAAAAAATGTTTAAGCATATACTGTTTTAATGAAGATTTACAAAAACATTC
>JAUVIG010000132.1 GCA_030592825.1 Chlorobiota bacterium
TAGCCGGGAATATTAAAAATCTGAAACAAGAAAGCGAACCTGTATTAGGATTTTTCACAGTTGGCGGAATTTCTCAAAAAAGGATTTTTGTTGATCCGATACAACCTACAAATTACTATACTTGGTGTATTCCTGACGTTGCCAGATATAACAAAATGTTAGCATGGGGAAGTAGAACAAAATCATATGCTACAAGAAATATTGAAGGTATTATGGGTACTATCGGAGGCAGTTGTATCGACTGCCGTTTAAGTGGCGGTGTATTAGAGAAACCTGATTTTTGGGATAATAAATAAATCAATATTCAAAAAATATTAATATAATATATGAAAAAAGAACTATTTATTGCATTTTCTGTCATATATATCTTACAGATAAATATTGTTCTGAATGCGCAAAATAATTATAAGAAAAAAAATAATTCTATAGAGAACATAGTACTTATAACCGATCGTGATTTTTATTTAAGCGGTGAAAAAATTTGGTTCAATGCTTTATGTTTATCAAATAATAAATTCAATGAAAAAACAATAAGTAAAATCACATATTTTGAACTTTTTAATGAAGAAAAAAAATCTGTAATACAAAAGAAAGTAAGAATAATCAGAGGAGAATCGTCAAGTTTTATTGAAATACCTGAAAATATTGAAACCGGGGTTTACAATCTAATTGCTTACACCCAATACATGAAAAATTTTAAAGGATTTAAATCAAACCGTATAAGCTTAATTATAATTAATCCCGGCAAAAAAGGAAATGTAAAATTAACAAACTCAATAATACAAAATCAAGACAGTTCTTATCAAAAAAACGAATTAAATTTACTTGAAATAAAAACCGATAAAAAGATATATAATACCAAAGAAAAAGTAGCATTAAGCTTATCGGAAAAAAACTTTATTAATAAACCTAAATATTTAGTCATTTCCGTAATAAAAAAGGGAAGCCTGAATAATTACTTCTGTTCAAACATTAATCCTGATGATAACATTAAATCCGGCGATTTTGATAAAATCAAATATTATCCCGAAATAAGAGATTTAACTTTATCAGGAACACTTATTGAAAAAGAAACAAAGAATCCGATATCAAATACAAAAATATATTTATCTGTATTAGATAAAAATAATCAAGTAAATATTTCTAAAACAGATAATAACGGAAGATTTATCTTTACATTAAACTCATTATATAATAACCAAGATATTTGTATTTGTACTGAAGACGAATCAGTAAATTCAGAAATATTTGTAAATAATTCTTTTCTATATGAATTAGACTATTTTAAACCGATAAGCTACATTATTGATTCAACAAAAATTGAACTGATTAAAGAAATGTATCTTAATTATCAAACCACAGAATATTTTCCTGACAAATCAGAAATTATTAAAATAAATAAAGATACTGCTGTAAATTTCTTCGGTAAACCGGAAATCGAAATAAATATTGATGATTTTATAAAACTTCCTACCTTACATGAAGTATTTGATGAAATTATACCCTTTGTTTATGTTAAAAAGAAAAAAGAAAATTATTCTTTCTTAATTTATGATGATAAAAATAAAACTACTTTCAAAGATCCTCTTGTTTTTTACGATCAAATTCCAATTTTCAATATTAATGAACTACTGAAAATTAAACCTAAATTCATTGATCAAATTAATGTGATAAATCGAAAATATATCATTGGTAATTACATATTTAACGGTATAATTTTTATAAAATCAAAAACAGGTAAGCTGCCCGGAATTAACATTCCGAAAAATTCAATAATCACAAAATATCAAACAACTTATGAATCATATTTATTGGAATCTCCTGAATATAACGGAACAAAAATTGAAGATGATCATTTGCCCGATTTCAGAACTTTACTTTATTGGAACCCTGACATAATATTAAAAGACAATAAAACTTTACATTTCTATACATCTGATCATTCTTCAGAATACGATGTAATTATCAGAGGGATTTCAGAAACAGGAAAATTATTCTTCGGGCAAACAAACTTTAAAGTAAAAAAATAAATTCCGGAAACCTGTTATTTCCGGAATTTATTGAATTTTTATCAAAGCATTTATTACGCGCTGTTATCTTACTTTAAAATCAATTTCTCCGTATAAACACCGCCTTCATAATTTACTTTTATGAAATAAAGTCCTGTACCGAAACCGGACAAATCAATTTCAAATTTCTGTTGCGAAATGTTATTTATTTGTAAAATCTCTTTTCCTGTAATATCAATGATATTTATTTCCGTAATTTGATTATTTGAGATTGCCTGCCGGCCAATCTCTACGGTAACTTTTCCGGTTGTGGGGTTAGGATGAATATTAATAATTTGGGATTTTATTTTATCAATATTTGATCCTAACAAACCTACATTTGGATTATCTGTAGCAGTTTCTGTTAAATAAATTTCATCACCTGCATCTCCGAAATATTCGCAAACCATAACTGTATAATCACCATTATCTCCGACAATTAGCAAATCTTCTGTATAATAACCGTTATAAACACAAAACCAGCCACTTGACCCTATTTCATCACCTTCACCAAAATTTGTATCTGCTGCATAAGTTGTCCCGTTAACAGGAGTAGGTGTTTCAGGCAAAACATTTTGCAGTTTCATAAAAATCGCTGCTTTGCATCCTGTTCCTTGTGTCCATGATAGATATCCCACACCTTTTACCGGAGGATCTAACAAAACATTTGTTGCCTGAATTTTTTCATACTCATAAGCACCCATAGTAGGATATTCAGTATCACGAGTATTACCTTCAATATCAGTTATAACTTCAGTAATATCTACAGCATGTGCAACAGCAGGTGAGCATGCTTGTAAATGCAAATCTTCATCAGATGTAAAAAGGGGTTCTTCGTTTAAAGAGTTTGCTCCTCCGCCTGTCCATGTTTGCCATTGCGATAAATCCATTGCTCCGGAAGTATTCATTGCCATCGAAACCATATCATTATTTCCGTCTGCATAGAACAAATTATAATCATTTTCTGCAAAAGGAGAGTTATCCATGTTTACCAATATTGCAGCAGCTAAAGTTAAATAAACTGCTCCGTCTCTTTCGCCGAGTGTATTTGAAATAATGTTGTTTTTTAGTGTAATACCGGTTCCTCCGTTAATATTGATTCCTCCTGCCATTGTATTATTGTCTCCGGTTCCTGTACCGTGTATAGTATTTTGAGGAATATTAATTGAATTATACATTATTTTCATTCCTGAAGTCATAGCAGGACAATTAATTGCAATAGCGGCAGGAAAATTATCCGTAAATGAATTTGAAGCAATATTTGAAATTCTGTTATTAATTATTTGCATATCTGTCGGAGTACAGTCAGAAAAACCAAAAGCTTGCACAACATTATTTCCTGTATGAATTAAATTGTCAATGAAATTATTTGAAATAAGAACATCTCCCGTTAAATCATTTGCAGCAATTGCTCTGACTGCATCAAAATCCTGATCATCAATTAAATTATAAATAGTATTTCCTGAAATTGTAATACCGGAACCAAATTGTGCACTAATTCCGTAATGCAAATATTCACCTGAATTATCTGAACCAATTTCGTTATTTATAACAGAAACATCATTACCAAAAGTAATAATTCCAATTCTTGCATTATAAATTTTATTATTTTCAAAATGAACATCAGTAAAATTTTCTGAATAAATTCCCGTGGTTTCATATTCTTTCGATCCTGCTTTAAGAATACAATTCTTAATTATAATATTTGTTCCGGCAGTTACATCTTCAAATAATGCAATTGCTCCTGTTTCAGCATCCGCTCCTGTACTCGAAACAGTTAAATCCCTGCTGTCAGTACCGTTATTTGAGCCGTCAAGAATAAAATGACTTCCGTCAATTACAACAAAAATCGCTGAACCCGTTGTCATTAAATCTCTTTCAATTATATGACTTGTTCCTGCAGCCGGTTTTATTGTAAGAGTGTTTGTTTCACTTGCTCCGGTAAATGGGTGAATATAAATAGGGTATGCTTCCGAAGTCGGATTATAATCTGTTGAGAGTTCAAATATTACCGCATCATCAACTCCGTTTGTTTGTAAAGCTTGTAATGCTTGATATAAAGTCTGATAATCATCTCCTTCATAGCCTATAGAATAAGTTCCGGACATTTGAGCTTGTGTTTCTTGAACGAAAAAAAACAAAGCTGCGATTAATAAAAATAAGTTTTTGTTTTTCATAGTTAAATATTTCAAATGATTTATAAATTAATTTAATATTATCTTCTTTGTATGTATTCTGTCTTCACTTTTTACTTTGACAAAATAAATTCCCTTACAACATTTTGAAAGATTAATATATATATTATCAGAATGATGACTTTTAATTTGTTCACGATAAATTTCTGCACCTGTAATATCAGTTACAGAAATTTCATTAATTAACTCAATACTGTTATTAACATTTATAATAAATGAACCGTTTGTCGGATTAGGATGAATATTAATAAAACCGGGAATATAAATTATATTACTTTCCGAGACTGTTACACTTTTAACTATTGTATCCCAACTAAAATCATCATTCTCAATGTATAACATAACATCATATTCGCCTATTGCAGAATATGTGTGTGAAGGGTTTTGATCAGTACTTGAACCTGTATCACCAAAATCCCATATCCAAGAAGTTGCACCTATGCCGGTATCCGCAAAATCGACTTGTAAACCTGAAATTGAATATGAAAAATCTGCTGTCGGTTTATGTTGCTGCCAATAAAAAGTTGTCGCTTTAACAACTACAGTATCCCAATATTCATTTCCGTTAGTTCCGTTTTCCCAGTTTCCGTTATCTACTCCGTAAAATTCATGATCTTCTCCTTCAACAAAATAGGTCATTTGAGCCGGAATACCAACATTATTTAAACGAGTATTAATAGAATTACTTCCGTAAACCGGATCAATACCGCTTAAACCAAAAGGAGATCCGGAATTAAAAGGTACAATATCATCTGCTGTTCCGTGGACAAGAAAAACATTTTGGTTATTTTCGTTTTCAATTGTTAAGGTATCTCCTACCCCGCCCCAACATGCCATAACAGCATCAGGTTCTCCGTTTTTAGTCAGATTATTTCCTATATCAAGGTCTCCCAGGTCAGGTGTTGTATGATTATAAGGTGGAGTTCCGTTCACATAATCTACAACTCCTGCATCATAAGGTTTTTCATCTGCATCCATGTAAATTGAATTTAAACCGATAAAAGATCCGGCGCTGTTTCCTCCCCAATATATCTTATCAGGGTCAATGCCGTAAGTTGCTGCATTAGCTCTTAAATATCTTACGGCTGTTCTGCCATCCTGCAAACCGCGGTATGCCGCTCTTGTATAGTGTAAATTCCCATTATCAACAACTTCTACACCTTGACGATAATCTATGGTTACTGTAACATAACCTTTACGAGCAAATGTATCACAAAAAGCATTAACATCATCTACCGTTCTGCTGCCATCGTAAAATCCACCACCATGTGCAAAAATAATTGCAGGACGATTAGTATATGAATCTCCGGCAGGTTCATAAATATCCATCACTAAATCCTGATTTGTTGTGTTTGCTTCAACTGAATACGGACTGTTTAAAAAAGGAGCATTTCCGTAAACAACATTTGATGTTTTATCAGAAGACGTAAAGATTGTGTTTACATAACGATAGGTTTGTGCTTGTGATTCTTGAAAAGTAAAAACCAATGCTAAAATAAGTAAGAATAAGTAATTGTTTTTCATAGTTAAATATTTTAAATGTTAATAATTTAAACTCAACTGCAAAATATTAAAATATATTAAGTTGCGGATTTCTTATTTAAAAGCCCAATTGCAACAAAACTTTAAAACAGCAATGAATCAAAGTTTAACCGCAATTGTCTCTATCTCAATCATTACTCCCAAAGGTAATTCTTTAACAGCGAAAGCTGCTCTTGCCGGCGGATTTTCAGGATAATATTTCCCGTAAACTTCATTCATTGCTGCGAAGTTTACCATATCACTTAACAAGCATGTTGATTTAACAACATCATCAAAAGTATAATTTGCTTCTTCCAAAACAGCAGCAATATTTTGCATCACTTGCTCTGTTTGCTCACTTATGCCTCCGTCAACAATTTTACCTGTTTCGGGATTTATCGGAACTTGCCCTGAAATGTATAATGTATTACCTGCTCTTATTGCCTGACTGTAAGGTCCGATTGCTTTTGGAGCTTTTTCTGTAGATATTACTGTTTTCATATGTTTTATGTATAAATTAATAAGTTCAAAAATATAAAAAATATAATTATTGCCGGCATACAATTTGAACTTTCTTGATAATATTATAATTTACTAAGTATGAAAAAATTAAAATACATCATTCTCTTTCCTTTTATTTTTATGTATTTGGCAGCGGAAGCCCAAACAAGAAAAGAAAGGAAAAATGATCAGATGTCTTATTATGAAATTATAAAAAAATTTGAAAAAAAAGATTATAAAACCATAGAAGTTAAAAGAAAACTTGCCGAAAGTTATTATAAAACAGGCGACTATTTCAAAGCTGAAGATTATTATGCAGAGATTGCAGAATCTAATGAGAGCAATAGTGAAGATATTTATAATTATGCTTACATTTTAGCTGTAAATGAACAATATTCCGAATCGGAAAACCGGATGGAGGTTTTTTATAAATTAGTCGGAAACGACAGCAGGGCAAAATTACATGTCGAAAACAAGGGCTTCTACAATATTTTACTTCAAGATAAAGAACAATTTAAAATAAAAAATATTGATATGAATTCTGAAGCACAAGATTTCGGAACTTCATATTATGATGATAAAATTGTATTTGCTTCTTCAAAAACAAAATTGAGTTTTATTAAAAGAATTCGGACAAATAACAAACTTCTGTATTTAGATTTATATGTTGCCGATAATATAAGAGGAAAATTACAAAACATTAAACCGTTTGATAAACTATTCAATAAGAAATATCATGACGGTCCGGCATCTTTTTCCGACAACGGTAATTTTATTGCATATACAAGAAATAACTATGAAGGAAAAAGCTATGATGAACTTGTTAAATTACAGATATATACATCTGAAAAAAAAGGAGGGATATGGCAAATTCCTAATAAATTTGGTTTTAATAATGATGATTATTCTGTGATGCACCCTACATTAACAGCCAACGGGAAAACTATGTTTTTTGCATCAGACATGCCCGGAGGATACGGAGGCTTTGATATTTTTAAAACAGAAAGAAATGAACAGGGGATTTGGAGTAAACCAAAAAATCTCGGTAAAATTATAAATACTGAAGGGAATGAAGTTTTTCCTTTTATTCATAATGAAGGTTTATTGTTCTTTGCTTCTGACGGTTTATTAACTCTCGGAGGATTGGATATTTTTTATACAAAAGAAGAACAAGGAAATTATTTAGAACCAAAAAATATCGGTGTGCCGGTAAACAGCAACAGAGACGACTTTGCTTTTATACTTGATAAAAAAATGAAAAGAGGATTTTTTTCCTCTGACAGAGATGAAGGAAAAGGTAATGACGACATCTACTCGTTTAAATTGTTAAAAGAATTTAAATTTGATGTAATTATCAAAGGCAAAACAATTGATGAAAACGGTCAATTATTATCAAATGCCTATGTTAGTATATATGACGGAGAAGGAAATATCATTGAAGTTATAAATTCAGACGGATTCGGTAATTTTGAATTCATTGTATCCCCAAGTACCGAATGGAAATTAAAAGGAGTTAAACCCAAGTATATTACTGATATTAAGACGGTAAAGCCTAAACCGGATAAACGTATTTATGAGCAAAATTTGACACTTTCTGAATTACCGAAATTTGTTATATTTTGCTATGTAACTGATAAACAAAAGAATTTTCCTTTATCTGATGTTAATGTCTTTATTAAAGATAATAATTCCGGAAAAGAAACAGATGCGAGGACATATGATACCGGTGATTTGTTATATAAATTAACGGAATATAAATTAAATGACAGTATTGATTTTTCTTTAAAATTCCGAAAAGAAGGATATGCATCTAAAACAATAGATATTGTTAAATTTTTGAACAGTTACGGTAATATAAAACTGAAAATTAAGATGCAAAAAATTGAAATAGGAAAAGATCTCGGTAAAATACTTGATATTAATCCAATCTATTTTGATTATGACAAATCGAATATCAGACCGGATGCAGCTGTTGAATTGGATAAAATTGTTAATATCATGAATGAATATCCTAATATGGTTATTGAACTTTCATCACATACTGATTGCAGAGGTTCTTCTATTTATAACTTAAAATTATCTGACCGCAGGGCAAAAGCTTCAGCACATTATATTAAAACAAGAATAACTAATCCAACCAGAATATACGGCGACGGTTACGGAGAAACAAAATTAATAAATGATTGTGCTTGTGAAGGAAGTAATAAGTCCGGTTGCACCGAAGAAGAACATCAACAAAACAGGAGAACGGAATTTAAAATTATCAGAATATAAAAAAGACATTCTAAATTGAAATATGCAAGCTGCTTTTTTAAAGATGCTGCTTTTATATTAGCTTAACAATGATTAACAAAGCTTTCAAAAATCGTTATTTTCTAATATCAATACAATTTATAACATTATTTGTTTTTGTATTGTTAATTTACGGAGCAATCGGAACAACAACCGATGATAAAGATTTTGCACTAATTTTAAGAAATACAAACCTTTCAAATTTGATAGTTTGGTCGTATTGGTGGCCTCTTATTATTGCAACAGCAATATTGTTCGGACGCTTTTGGTGCAGTATCTGTCCGATGGAATTGATAACTTCTTTTGCCGGGAAAATAGGATTAAAACGAAAACCGAGCAAGCTCATGAAATCAGGTTGGATTATTACATTATTTTATGCAATAATTTTAATTCTCGGAATTCATACATTTGCTATTAATCGTATTCCGCAAATAATGGCATTTTATA
>JAUVIG010000014.1 GCA_030592825.1 Chlorobiota bacterium
AGTTTTAAAAGGCTGCTATTGTATTTTCGAATGTCGGTTTTTCGTCATTCTTAATAATTTGATTAATTTCTGCATGATTTATTTTCATTGCTTCTTTAAGAGCAGGCAAAAAATGTTCATCTTTAATCAAATTAAATGGAGGTACTTCATATGGTGTGTCAAATTTTTGAAGAAGAACATTAACATCATTACTTTTACTATTATTAGATTCTTCTTTGTTGTTGCAATTTACTGTTAACAATAGAACAATGATGTATACAAAAATATTTTTTCTCATAATATGATAACTTTAAATGTTTATTTATTATTCTTTTAAAGTTAATAATAAAATAATTACTTGAAAATACGCACAAAATTTTCGTTTACAAAACTGAATACAATTTTTTAATATAAAAAGCGTAAACCGGGACATTCGGGGTCATTAAGGGACATTTTTCGGTTTTCCGAAAGTATTATAAATAATTTCTTGCTCTTTTGGTGTTACTAATCCGTTTGCTAATTTGATATTGTGCTTCTTCATCTTTCTCCAAAATGTTTTTCGTGTAAAATTGAATTCAGCAGCCATTTCCTTGCGGGTTTTTGCCCCGTTGTTTTGATTTTTTCTCATTTTGCTGATTTATAGATTTATAAATAAAACTTAACTCTAAACATTAATAGCTTTGACTAATAAATTATAACCGGGGGAAAATGATTTTTTTACGAATTTTTTGTAATTTGGAATGATTCTAAATAAATAATAGTGAAATGAGTGAATGGTTTAATGGTTGAATGAAATAAAGGGAAAGTATTGATACAGAATTACTCCAAGAAACATCAAAGATTTTACAATATGATTTTTCTTTTCAGCAATACAACAATTTCATTTTTAATTTTTGAGAACCTTATTTTTTCAACACAATATCCCCGTTATTTTTAATTTCAATAACTGATTCGGGAATATCTTGTTTTATTAATTCTTGCATTCTAGTTATAATTCTGTTATTTGGGTCTAACTTTGTTCCGGTCATTTTATCTTGATATGTTGCAGTGATTTTGCCTTTTATAAATTCACCTTTTCCGTTGATATATACTTTAATTATAGGAGCTATTCCGCTTACGCCTTTGATGTTAAATCTTCTGTATGTGCAAAAGTTTCCCATGCTGTATGCAATAAATCGGTTTTTATAAACTTCAACAGCACGTGTAACATGCGGCCCGTGTCCGAAAACAATATCTGCTCCGGCATCAACGGCAGTATGTGCAAATTTGTAAACGTTGCCTCTGTTTTGACCGAGAAATACTTCAGTTTTTCTTGTCAGATGTTCATGTTTGCTTCCTTCTGCTCCGCCATGGAAAGATACTATCACAATTTGACAATCTTTTTTCAATTCTTTTACGGTTTTTTCCAATAAAGCATAATTAGTTATTTGACATGTTCCTTCATTAGGAGCAAATGCACAAAAACCGTATTTTATACCGTTTAATGTAAAAGTATCTGTAGGATGTGTTGTTAAACCGGCAAAGTGCAATCCTGCTTCTTTCAGAACTTTTATCGTATTTTTTCTTCCGTATGCACCAAGATCACCAAGATGGTTATTTCCGATGCTGACAACATCGAAACCTGCATCAACAAAGCAATTTACATATTTTTCGGGCATGCAGAAACGATAGCACCATCTCGGATCATTACAAGGTCGTGCATATTCAGGTTTATCAGAGAAAACTCCTTCACTGTTTCCGAATGTTAAATCTGCATCTCTTAAAATATCTGCAACAGGTGCAATTAATGAACTGCAATCGTTATTCGGAGGTAAATAGTTTGGTGATTTCGGATAATTTGTTCCGAGCATCATATCTCCAACACCGATAACTGAAATTGTATCAAGTTTCGGATCGTATTTTTTTTCAATTATTTGTGTAACTGTATCATTTTCCGAATTGTTATTTTCTGTTTCTGAATTGCTTTGGCTGCATGCCATTGTTGTTGTCATCAATAAGATAATGAATGCGATTGTTGTGAGTTTATTAAATTTCATTATAGATTCTTTTTTTACTTGATTTATCAAAAAAAGGATAGAATATCCAATGTATATCTTCATTTTCAATTTCTCCACCATTTATAGATTTCATATTTTGTTTGTAGGAGTCAGGAAATTTTACATCTAATTTTTTTTCAGTTTCTTCGATATATTTTTCTTCAATAGGAAACGGCATATCTTATTTTTTTATTTTACTTCACGGGATTACAAATCCAAAACAGATTTCTTTCGGATTTCAAATCCGAAAGAGCATCAATATGTCTTCGTCATATTATCAGGAACAACTATTATAAAATCAGCTTTATTCTTTTCTTCTTCTTTTAATTGATCTGTATCTTTTTGCTCAACAGTTGTAACCGTTATGATTTTTAAATCAGGATTTGCTTTCTTAAGATACCAAACAATTCCTTCAAAATTATCAGAATGATATGCACCGTTATAATGGATGAAAATTTTACCTTTTTCAAGATTCTTAAGAATAAAATGTGACATTGTTGCATCTTTTATTGCTTGTGCTTTCGGGAAATTAGGATTTCCGTGTCTCATTTTTTTGCCCATTTCAATCATATCTGAATAGCATTTTACATTCGGGTCATAAGCAATTGGTAGCGGAGCTATATATGACTTTGCTTCTTTACTTACTTTATTTAAACCTTCAAAGCCTGATTTAAAAACAATACTTGCATATCTTCTGGGGATATTTGTTGCAATAAATTTATGATTATTTTCTTTTGCAAAACTCATTAAAGGTTTATAGTCTGTTTTGTAATTCGTCCATAATCTTACATCATCTTCAAACTTTTTTTCTTTAATAAGACCTTGTAAATATTCATCAATAATCAGTTGTTGGTCAGCTTCAAACATTTCTGCACCAAGTGTAATTCCGGTCGGATTCAGTTCTGCCAAATCTTTTGTTATTTCCAGTTCCATCCAATGGCTGATTGGATTATTATGCAATTCTCCGATAAAAATAACTTCTGCCTTGCTTAAAGCTTGTATCATTTTGGAGTATTTAACTTTTTTACCTGATTTATCAAATATTTGATAAGCAGGATTATGAGATATGAAACTCATAAGTATTATTGTTAAAGGGATAAAAAGTTTTGCTTTCATATATCGTTTATTAAAAGGTTTAATTTTTTAGTATATAATGAATGACGTTTAAATGTCCTCCAGACGATTGAAAGTCAGTATGCTTTGTACTCAACATTCTGCAATTTTTTCATCAGCATTTTCTCTGATCTTATTTTCAATTAATCCTTGAAAGATCCTTGCTGCAAACGGTAATTTGCTTTCAATTGTAACATTATTTTCGCTGACTGTTATGGTTCCGGAAATGTTCATACCCCTAATTCTGAATGAAAAAAAGATTTTGTTACCTTCAGTTTTTTGCTCAAGATCGGAAAATTCATCTTCATATTTTACCGAAAGGTCTTTAAATATCTTTTCAGCACAAGGTATTGCTTTTTCTTGAGGTAGATTATGGTCTAAAATAACTTTCATTTTGTTTCTGCGAAATTAAAAAAAATCTTGAAGAACTTGCCTTTTATACTGAATTTGAAATTTATCGGCATCAAATTGAACTTTAATACCAAAAGGAAAGATTGCCTGCTCTTTAATATGTCCGAATGAAAATCCGTAAACAGTCGGGATTTGCAAAGGTCTGATTTTTTCAAGAATAACTTCTTTTAAACTAAAACTGTCTTCATTTTTCGTATCAAAGTCATCTGTATCACACTTGCTGAATATGCCGAGAATAATGCCTTTTACATTTTTAAACTTACCGGCTTGCTTAAGTTGAGTAAGCATTCTGTCAATTTTATATGGCGCTTCATTTATTTCTTCAATGAAAACAATTTTATTTTTCCAATCAAGATCGTATTTTGTCCCGAGAAGAGAAGTCAGAATTGATAAATTACCTCCGATTATTATTCCTTCTGTTTTTCCCGGACTTATAATATATGTGTTATCTTTATTATTTTCCGGTTGGCAGATTATAATTTCATTTTGTGTATTTAAGAAGATGTCTCTAAAGTTATCTTTCGAATATTCAGAAAATTTTGAGGCACCTACAATCCCGTGAAAACCGGGTAAACATGTTTTTTTATATACGGCAAATAATAATGCCGTAATATCACTGTAACCTATTACCGGTTTGGGATTATTTTTTATTAATTCGTAATCAAGCAAGTCTAATATTCGTGCCGTGCCATATCCGCCTCTGACACAAAGGATTGCTTTGACAGATTTGTCAGCATACATTTTATGAAGTTCATTTGCTCTGTTTTTATCTGTTCCGGCTAAATAACCGCTTTTATCAAGAACACTGTTATAGTAAAAAGCTTCAAGACTAAAATTTTTAACATTTTGAATTGCATTGTTTAACTTTTGTTTTGTGATATAACCGGCAGGTGTTATTAATCCGATTTTATCATTTTTTTTTAAGATTGAATATTTGTCTTTAATATACATAAAATAAAAAGCCGTTCATTTGAACGGCTAAAGTATTATTTTTTAATTAACTTTTATGCAATTCCGGAAAATCCCATAAAAGCAAGTGCCAAAAGACCTGCAACAACAAATGCAATAGGAACACCTTTCATTCCTTTCGGAATATCTTGTAATTCCATATGTTCTCTTAATCCGGCAAATATTACCATAGCTAATCCGAAACCAATTGCTGAAGCAACAGCATATACAGTTGCTTGAAGCAAATCGTAGTCATATACAGGCTTTACGGCAAGTAAGGCTACACCCAGAACCGCACAGTTTGTTGTAATAAGAGGAAGGAATATTCCAAGTGCTTGAAAAAGGGATGGACTTACTTTTTTCAAAATAATCTCTACTAATTGTACTAAAGATGCAATTACCAATATAAATGTTATGGTCTGCATGTATTGAATTTCGAAAACATCCAAAACATATTTCTGCAGAATAAATGTAACAATGGTTGCAACTGTCATAACAAAAACAACAGCACCGGACATTCCAACGGCTGTGCCTACTTGCTTTGATACTCCGAAAAAGGGACAAACTCCCAAAAATTTCATTAAGACAACATTGTTTACAAAAATTGCCGATATAATAATTAAGATATATTCCATTTTATTTGAATTATCAGGTTTATACTTTTGTTATGATTTTTTTGTTAATATATTTGTTAATGCGATTAAATACCCCAAAACAATAAAAGCACCCGGAGCTAAAACAAATACTAATGCACCATCGCCTTCATAAATGCTGATATTAAAGATAGAACCACTGCCCAAAATTTCTCTTACAGCTCCTAACATCATTAGTGCCATTGTGAAACCGAGTCCCATACCGAGTCCGTCAAGTATTGAATCTGAAACTTTATTTTTTGAAGCAAAAGCCTCTGCACGACCTAATATTAAGCAGTTTACAACAATAAGCGGAATATATAATCCCAAAACTTCAAACAGATCAGGAACATATGCTTGCATTGTTAATTCAACAATAGTAACAAATGAAGCAATAATTACAATAAATGAAGGTATCCTGACTTTATCAGGGATTTGTGATTTTACCAATGAAACAACAATATTGGACATTACCAACACAAATGTTGTTGCTATTCCCATACCGAGACCGTTAACAGCAGAAGTTGTTGTTCCGAGAGTAGGACATAATCCGAGCAGCATAACAAAAACTGCATTTTCTGAAAAAAATCCTCTGGTGAATATTTTTAGTTTGCTCATATTTTATAGTATTATAGTTTTTTAGTGTTATAGTTTTCCGGGAATTTTATTTAAGAGAATTCTTGCAATAATTGATTTAATTCAAAAATTTAAACTCCTGAAATACTATTACACTATCAGACTAATTAATTATTTTTCAATTTTTTTAAAAGCATTATACGCTCGTTCACAGGCATCACAAAAAGCTCTTGAACTGATAGTTGCGGCTGTAATTGCATCTATAGTTCCTTGATCATTTTTAACTTCTATCAGAATTCCGTCATCGTCAGTGTCTTGAATATTCGGAACATCCAAATTTGTAAATTGTTCACTCCAATTGCCTTTGTTTTTTTGCATTTTATCTCCGAGACCGGGAGTTTCTTTATGTTCGAGTACTGCTGTTTTGAATATTTTTCCGTCCGGAGTAAAACCGACCATAATTTTAATTCTTTCAGTAAAACCAATATCAGAATAAGTTTTTATTGCCACACCTACAAGTTTATTATCCATTTTTGCCGGAAAAAAAATAAGTTGGTCTCTTTCTCCAATTATTAAGGTGTCTGATTCAGAAACAGGATCGTTGTTGAATTTAGGCACTACTATTCCTACTGCTTTTTTATCCTTCTCAAGTTTTGCTTGTTTAATAGGGTCTTTTGTAGCTTGATAAACAAATGCTAATGCAGTTGCTGCAATTGCTGATACAATGAACAATACAACAACCATATTTATAAATGAAGATTTCTTTTTAGATGCCATTTGTGATTTATTATTCCCCGAAACAAGTTCGAGACAGGTTAATATTGACTATTTAATTTTGTTTTACTTCAATTTTTTGACTTTTTCACCAAATCGTTTTGGTTTCAGATACATATTAATGAGTGGAACAAGCGCATTCATAATTAAGATTGCAAATGAAACACCTTCGGGGAATGCACCCCAGATTCTGATTACTATGGTCAGCACACCAATACCAATACCGTAAATTATCATTCCTCTCTTACTCATTGGCGAGGTTACATAATCTGTTGCCATAAATATTGCACCAAGTAAAATACCGCCTGTTAATATATGAAACAAAGGATCTGCAAAATTTACAGGATCTGCAAGCCATAAAATTCCTGTGAAAATTGCAACTGAACCTATGATTGATACCGGAATGTGCCATGTGATAATTTTTTTCATCAGCATATATATTAGTCCTATGATTAATGCAAAACCGGCAATTTCGCCAAATGAACCGCCCATATTACCAATTAACATTTGCATATAATCCGGAACTTTTTCTCCAAGAGATGACATACTCTCTCCGTTTCTCATAGTTTCGGCTAATTGTCCGAGAGGAGTAGCTCCGGTTGTAACATCTGTGTAGCCTAACATTTTTTCAGTAAACGGGCTTGGTTTTGGCCAAGTTGTCATTTGCACAGGCCAAGAAATTAATAGGAATACACGACCGACTAAAGCAGGATTGAACGGGTTATTACCCAAACCTCCGAATGACATTTTACCGATACCAATTGCAACAAATGCTCCGATAATAACTAACCAAATCGGCAAATTACTCGGAAGGTTAAATGCTAACAGTAATCCTGTTAATGCAGCAGAACCGTCCATAACTGTAGATTCTCGTTTTAAAATGAATTTTGTTATTAAATATTCAAATAAAACAGATGATATTACTGCTGATAAGATAACTATTATTGCACCCAATCCGAAAAAGAATACTGATACGAATAATGTCGGAATTAAGGCAAATAATACACCATACATCAACTTTTTAACAGAGTTGCTGCCAAGTTGATGAGGTGATGGTGAAACTATTAGTTTAGACATTTTATATATGCTTTTTATTTTTGTTACTTGTTTTGTTAAATTTTGTCCGAATGTAATCAAATATAGTCAAATGTTGTCAAACGTTGTCAGAAATTAGTCAAACATAGTCAAGTTTTGTCAAGCATTGTAATACATTGCCAAATATTAGTCAAAATTAATCTTATGTTATTATACATTTTTTGAAAATATTGTCATGTAATTGTAAAAAATAATTGATGTGCTTTAGTTTTTTGCAATGTTTTACAACTTTTGACCATGTTTTGACAACTTCTGACAATGTTTCCCTACTTCTTATTCCCAATTGATTTTATATAGTTATTTAATTTTACACTTAAATCTCTCAAATCTTGTTTATACTCAATAAATTTATCTTCGCTGATTATTTTTCTGTTTTTTGCTTTTGTTAACCAAGTATAGGTCTCATTAAGAGACCCTCTAGAATAATAACAAAACAATTTATTTTGCTTAAAATGGAATCTCCCGTGTCCTTCACTGATATTTGCAGCTATTGAATCTGCAGATATCATTAACTGTTTACCGATGGTATCTTTTGAAAAAAAATCCCATTTTTGGATATCAGAATAAATTTTTTCTGCAATTTCCATTGATTCATTATATACTCTAATATCATCAATAAGCATATTTTCTATTTTTATAGGTTAAACTATTTTTTTTTCAAATTATTAAAATGTTTGTCAAAAGTTGTCATACATTGTCAAGTGTAGTCATTCAATTGTCTGGCGTTGTCAAGTGTTGTAGTACAATCTTCAAACTTTGCTATATACTTTCATTTAATGTACTTTGTCTTTTTTGCAATTTCTAACTATTTCTGACAACTTCTGTCAATGTTTGACTACTTTTTAACGATGTTTCACAATTTCTGACAACACTTGACAATTTTCTGACTATGCTTGACTGTTTTACTTCGTACTTCTTGCTCTAATCACAGCTCCGACTCTGTTTTTCCCTAATCTGATATAATCAAGTATGGGTCTGTCAGAAGGGCAGGCGTAACTGCATGATCCGCATTCAATACAATCCAATACATCTTCTTTTTCCATGCTTTTATGCATTGCTTTCTCCCCAAAAGTCATTAATAAAAACGGTTCAAGACCCATTGGACAGACATCAACACATTTAGCACATCTTATGCAAGGTTTTATTACTCTTCTCTTTGATTCTTCTTCAGGCATAATTAATATTCCTGAAGTTCCTTTTGCAACCGGGACATCAGTTGTATTTAGTGCCTTTCCCATCATAGGTCCGCCACTGATTATTTTTCCTGTATTTTTAGGTACACCACCGGCTGCTTCAATCAAATCTGATACAGCAGTACCGAATCTTACCAGATAATTACCCGGATTTTTTACAGATTTTCCGGTAATTGTAACTACTCTTTCAAACAAAGGTTTATTTTTTTGCACAGCTTCATAAACAGCATATGCAGTTCCGACATTGTGAACAACTGCACCAACTGCTATCGGCAAACCTCCTGACGGAACTTCTCTGTTTATAACTGCTTTTATCAGTTGTTTTTCACCACCTTGAGGATATTGAACTTTTACCGGAGTAACAACAATTCCTTTATAAAATTTTACAAGTTTCGTAAGATGAGTAATGGCATCCGGTTTATTGTTTTCTATACCGATATAAGCTTTATCAACTTTTAGTGCTTTCATTAAAATTTGAATACCGACTAACATTTCTTCACCTTTTTCTAACATTAATATGTGGTCGGAAGTCAGATAGGGTTCGCATTCTACACCGTTAATGATAAGAACTTCCGGTTTAGTTCCTTTTGGAGGCATTAATTTTACATGAGTCGGAAAAGTTGCCCCTCCTAAACCTACAATGCCTGCATTTTGAATCTTTTTAATAATCTCCTCTGAACTTATATCAAAATCTTTTATCAGTTCTTCGCTTCTGTCAATTTTTTCATCCCATTCGTCATCATTAACATTAATAATTACCGATTGTCTTTTGTACCCGCTTGTATCAGTAACTTCATCAATTTTGAAAACAGTTCCTGATACAGGAGAGTGAATATTTGCAGAAATAAAACCTCCGCTTTCAGCAATAATTTGTCCTACTTTAACAACATCTTTTTTATTTACCGTTACTTTTGCCGGAACTCCGATATGTTGAGATACCGGAACAGAAACTTGTTTCGGAACAGGCAAAATTTCAATCTTTTTATTTGCCGATAATTTATTTTCGGGTGGATGAACACCTCCTTTTGGGAATGTTTTTAACATATAATCTATTTATTCTTATTCAGTTTTATTTTTTTTGTCTTGTTTATTATCAACTGTTTTATTTTCAGTAATATTCTCTTTGGCAGTTTTTATCAGGTCAACTTCTTTTTTTTCTTCCGGTTTTTTGTCAGTTTCTTTTGCCGGTTTTGCTTTTCTCGGCGGAAGATTAACTTCCCAAATGGCACCTGTGGGACAAACTTGTACGCATTTTCTGCATAATACACATTTAAGCGGATCAATGTATGCCAAGAAGTTTTCAATAACAATTGCATCGTATTCACATTCTTTAAAACAAAGTGTACAGCCGGTACAAGCAACAGCACAGGCTTTTTTTGCAGCACCGCCCCTGTCTTCATTTATGCATGACACAAAAATTCTTCTGCTTTTCTTTCCTGCAGGCCTTAATTCAATAATATCTTTGGGACATGCAACTACACATGCATTACATCCTGTACAGTTTGCTTCGGTTACAACCGGAAGTTCCGTAATCGGGTCCATATGTAAGGCATTGAAATCACATGCATCGGCACATTCTCCCAGTCCGACGCAACCGTATTGGCAAGCAGTTTCACCGGCATATAAATCGGATTGAATTGTACAATTTAAAGCACCGTCAAAATGAGTTGTTTTCTTTCTGAATTGGGGTGCACCATTGCATCTTATGACAGCTGTCATTTTATCTTTTTCGCTTACTTCTCTGCCCAAGACTTTTGCAACTGAAGACATACATCCATTTCCGCCAACGGGACAGAAGAGATCATCCAAACTATCAGATTTGACACATACTTCAGCAAAATTTCTGCAACCCGGATACCCGCATCCGCCGCAATTTGCAGCAGGAAGTATTTCTTCCACTTTATCAATTCGCGGATCTTCAAAAACCTTGAATTTTTGAGATGCCCAATAAAGAATAACTGCTGCAACGACACCTACGGAACTTACTGTGATTATTGTTGCTGTGATTACTTCGTTCATTGTTATTATTTTTTCTTAAAGTTTATTTCCGGATTACAAATCCGGTACAGTTTGCTTTTGGATTTAAAATCTGAAAGAGCTGTAATTAAATGATTTTTTAATTGAAAAAACGAATGTCTTTTTTATTTTATCTTTTGAATAATATAATATTAAATAATATGGTATTAACATTAACAATGAAATAATACCGGATAATAGTTCTTTTTTTGTAACAGACATTAAAGATATTAATGAAACAATAAGAATTAAAAACGGTAAAACATATCCCAAAAATAAAGCTCTGAAACCCAAAGATTGTTTGAAATAAACTTCAATACTTTCGCCGTTTTTGTAATCATCGGGATTTTCAACGTAAATGTCAATGATTTTTTCTTCAACTTCAGAGACAGAACAAGCTCCTTTAAGGGTACAAGATGCACAAGCTGCCTGTGCAATAATGCTTACTTGAAGCTCATTACCGCTGATTGATTTTATAATTCCGGGATGAATTATTTGTTTAACTTGTTTCATTAAAAACGCAAATTTAAATATTTAGAATTAATCAATTCATTACATTTATCATAAAAAGTAATTTAGAATAATTTTAAATTATGAAGATTGATATGTGTATTAAATGTGATATTATCACAGAGATTTTTCTTTATGAGCTACTGCACTTCAAAAATCCGAAAGAGTCAGTCTGTGAGTTTAAAAATACTCATAATCAACATTTTGATATTCAATTTTAAGAAGGAACATTAGAGGAGATTTACCGCCCATAACAATAAATTCAAGTCTGATTTTCATTTTATCGGTTTTCCAAACTGCTGAAATAACATCATAGCCTAACCAATCATCTTTAAATTTCATATTTTTTTCTTCATATTTTATCGGCTCACCATATATTGTTTTATATTGTGATATTATGTCGGTTGCAGAATTCAGATATTTATTGAAATTTGTTTCATTTACATCTTCATCATATTTATTATATAACACCCAATTGAGCTTTGAATTTTTAAAATGCCATCCCCATTCACCTTTTATATTTGATAATGTTTCTTCTTTTGAGCAAACTTGATTCGGTCCGGGATTTGTAACTTTTGCATCAGGTATAATTTTATTAAATTGGTCAATTGTCATTCCTATGTATATATCTTCCATGCTTGATTTTTGGTTTTGAGAATTGCAAGAATATATTGTTGAAAATATTATTGCTAATATTAATATGTTGTGGAGTTTCATTTTGTAGTGATTTTGTGGGTTAGTAATTTAGTGTTATAGTATAATAGTTATTTAGTTTTTTTGATTTGTGTACACTCTGAAAATTATGTGTGCTGCAAATTAACGAATTTAGAAAGATGAATGATTTGTGCCTATTTCAGATGCTTCCGGAATAAATACACTTATTATTACTAACAGTGCAAAAATAATAATAAGTACACCTGTAACTCTGTTAATCCACAGCAGGTTTCTGAGTCGTATTTTGCTTTTAAAAATAGTAACAACGCTGATTAAACTTAGCCACCATAAAATTGCACCGCTGAAAACTGTAACTACCAGAATAATTACGGGAAAAGTTTCGCTGCTTTTTTCAACCATATTAAAACTTGCAAAAATTGCTCCGAATGCTAATATAGTTATAGGGTTTGAAACGGTTACAAAAAAACTTGTAATAAAATCTTTATAATAATTATTTCCTTTTGTTCTGAGTCTTCTGATTTGCTTAGCAGGATTTGAAGTGAATATTTTGGCTCCTATAAAGATTAAAAACATACCGCCTATTATTCTGATATAATTTTGATTTTCAATTAAAAAATCAGAAATAAACGTGATACTGAATCCGGCAATAATTGCATAAATAATATCTGCAGAAGCTGCACCGACACCGGAAACAAAACCGGATTTAAATCCTTTGTTCAATGTTCTTTGGATACATAATACACCAATCGGCCCGAGGGGAGCAGATACAGATATACCGATCAAAATTCCTTTTATAATGAAAAAAAAATCCAAAGTTTTATTTTATAACTTACAAAAAAATTAAAAATTTATGATTTTTAAAAATTAAATCGTTCCAATATTGAATCATCTTCCAATTCTTTTGAAAGTGACTGCAATGTATTCAGCGGAACATCAAAGATATCGAGTATCATTAATCCGTCAACACAATTATTGAATTTTGGGTCAACATTAAAGCCGAGAAGTTTTGCATTTAATTGAATGTATTTTTTAAACAATACAGGTGTATTATAGTCAGGTTCAATATCTTGAATAAATTTATCTAATTTTTTTACATCACTGCTTGTGTTTTTAATAAAAACTTCATTGTCAAAATTTGGATTGTGTTTTATTTTAAAACGTTTACGCGGAACAATGTATTTTGCGAGATCATTATTAAAGAAGTTTTCCTTAAAAAAATCAATTATTAAACTTTGAGAAAATTTTGAAAAATCATTGCTGATACTTGCAGGACCAATCAGATAGCGATATTCTCTGTTTTTCAGCAGAAAATATAAAATGCCTTTCCATAATAAAAACAATGAAAGTGGTTTTTTTTGATATTCTTTAATAATAAATGACCTGCCAAGTTCTATAGATTCTTCAAGTATTTTGTTAAATTCTTTTTTGATATTGAACAATGACTGAATATAGAATCCTTTGATACCGAATTGTTGCATAATTTGGTCGCCTCTGCCTACTCTGTATGCACCTGCAATTTTTTGATTGTCATTGTCCCAAATAATTAACTGTGAAAAGTAAAGGTCAAATTCATCAATATCCAGACTTCTGTTTGATCCTTCTCCTACTTCACGGAAAGTAATCTCTCTTAAGCGACCTATTTCTGTTAAAATATTCGGTGTTTCAACTGACGGTCCGCACATTACGCTATATTCTTTACTGTCAAACAGAAAATATTTTTCTTTAAGAAAATTAATTTCCTTTAATATTTCATCTGCCGGAACCGGGTCAATTATTTTTTCAACTTTTTTTGTTCTCGCTATAAATTTTGGTCTAAAGAATTTTTTTACTTCAAGAGGAGAACCTAATGCGTATGTTTTAGCTCTTAAAAACCTTGATATTGTTTCAATATCTTTAAATTCCTTTTGTTCTTTAACGCTAATAGGCTTTCCAATTCTTATTTTAATTGTTTTTCTTTTTTTATTAAAAAATTCTCTTGATAATCTGGCAGTTTGCAAAAAAGGATTAATATTTCCGAGAAGATGATATATCCAACTGTTATTACCTTGAAAATAAACCGGAACAACAGGAACTTCTACATTTTTTATTAATTTAATCAATGTGTTTTGCCATTTTCTGTCGCTGATATTATTCAGAGAATGTACTTTTGAGATTTCAGCAGCCGGAAATATTCCAAGAGGTTTACCGTTTTCAATATGGTTAAGTGTTTTTTTTAAATAAGTAAAACTGAATTTTATGTTGCTGTTATCACTAAGTTCGTTAATGGGGATGGAAAATTGTGTAAGAGGCTCAATATTATGTAACAAGAAATTTGCTAACAGTTTAAAATCAGGTCTTTTTTCAATAATTATTTTTAATAACAGAAGTCCGTCAATACCCCCGAAAGGTTGATTTGAAACAGTAATAAAGGCACCTGTCAAAGGAATTCTGCTTATATCAGCTTCATCAATTTCAAAATTAATTCCTAATGAATCAATAACTGAATCAATAAATTCAATGCCGTCTTTATCAAAATTTTTCGAATAGATTTTATTGAACTTGTTATAACTCTTAAGTTGCATTAAGAATTTTGCAATAACATCGTTATTAAATTTATCCGATAATCTCTGACTTATAAAATCTTTACCTTTAATTCTTTCCATTATACTATTAACCTGTGAAACTTTGTTTTTTCAGCAAAGTTTTTGTATCAAAAAAATGAATTTATTAATAGATTGATTAAAGATTGAGTTAAATTGATGAAGTTGTAGTGTGCTTTTATAAATCTACTTCAATCTATTTCAATCTACTTCAATCGAATACAATTTTATTTGCAGCTTTGCTGTGTTATATTGTTAACTATATTATTAAGTCGAAAAAATAAGTTTTTTACAAATTTAATAAAATATAAGTATTTGACAGTTATAACAGGAAAGAATTACCGAATACAGTTCGATAATTTTGTTTACTTTTGCAACAAAGGATTATTTAGTGTTTGTCCATAATGTCCGATTTCTTTACCGAAACAAGTTCGGCATAAGCTGTTATCCTTATATTTATAATCAGTCATCCGTCTGACGGACTTCTGATTATAAACATTTCGGATGCCTCAAACTCGAACATTATGAACCAAACACTGACTTTATAGGACAGACACTTTTTAGTGTTATAAGAAAACTCTGAATTGCTAATAATACGCGTGTTTTAAGTTTAATACAGCTTTGAATGTAAAAGTCATTTTATAGTCATTTTGCTATGCTGTTATTAAGTTCTGTAACTTAATGACAATTGAATGATAATACTGAAATCTGTCTGTCGTCAGGCAGGCAAGGTCAGCACAAGTTTTTATGATTTACATTCAAACAAATAATTTATCAACTTTAAAAAACATAAAGTTATGAAGAGTATTTCTCCTCATAGATTTTTTTTAATTTTTGCTGTATTTTTCGGATTAATTTTTTCAATTATTACTCCGCCCTTCCAAGTACCTGATGAAATTAATCATTTTTACAGAGCTTATCAGATTTCTGAAGGAAATTTTACAGCACTAAAAATTGATAACAGAGTAGGAGGATACATACCTGAAAGTTTAGATTTATTTTCTTTTCAATATAAGAAAATGTCTCTTAATAAGTACAGTAAAGTTAACTTTAAGGAGATTAAAAAAACGAGTGAAATTTCATTAAATGCTTTTGATAAAGTTTTTACGGACTTTCCGAATACTGCATTATATACCCCTGTTTCTTACATACCTCAATCAATTGCAATTTTTATTCTTCGTTTACTTAATTGTAAGCCTTTATATATGTTATATTTAGTTAGAATAATTACATTATTATTTTGGATAACATTAGTTTATTTTGCAATTAAAATTATTCCTTTTCAAAAATGGTTGTTTGTTATATTGGCTCTGCTTCCAATGTCATTATCTGTTAACTCATCAATAAGTGCTGATATTATTACAAATGCTCTTTCTTTTTTATTTATTGCTTATGTCATCAGATGTGCTTTTAATAATAAAAAATTTTCAAAGAAAGATTTAATAATTATTTCATTAATTATAATTTCACTTGGTTTAGCAAAAGTAATTTACGTATTATTACTCTTTATCTTTTTAATAATTCCAAAAAGAAATTTTCTTTCTTTGAAACATTATATTTTCTCGTTTATAATAATATTAGTTTTAGGATTTGGATTTGCCTTTGGAGGGAAAAAAACAATTGACAAATTATATACCCCATATAATGAATATAATATTGAATATAGAGAAAATACTATATTGAATTCTAAAGCAAATATGGATGAACAAATTAGTTTTATAATAAGCAATAAAAAACAAACGGTAAAAATTTTTGCGACCTCTTTTTTTTCAGAATTTAAACCAATGATAAAGAGTTATATCGGCAGGCTTGGATGGGGAGATACTCAGCTACCGAACTTCATTGTTTTATTAAGCTATATAATTATTTTTTTAATCGCGATTAGTTCTAACAATAAAGAAATAACTTTTAAATACCGGCAAAGATTAATATTTTTTTCAACTTCAATAATTCTTCTTCTTTTTATTATGTTGTCTCAATATTTGACATGGGTTCCTGTCGGCAGCAATAGGGTTTATCCTTTACAGGGGAGGTATTTTATTCCTGTATTGCCTTTAATATTTGTCTTGTTTTTTAATAATAAAACTAAAATAAATAATGCTTACAGGAAATATATTATTCTTCTGTTTACTCTGTTTATCGGATTTTATTCAATAGTGTATCTTTATAACAGGTTTTACTATAATTATATTTTAATAAAGCAATTTGAAATTAATTGTAATGCAGAGTTATTAAGTGAAGATAAAAAATTTCTTCTTACTGATAATGATACTGTAAAATTTGATAATCCCAATATCCAAACAGATAAAGAGTCTCGTTCAGGAGATTATTCTATAAAATTAAGTCCGGATAATCAATTTGGCTTTAGTTATAAATTTAATAATGTAAAAAAAGGAGATAAATTTGTTGTTACTGTATGGCGGACAGGAAAAGAAGGAAAAATCATTATTCAAGAGGATGCAGAAAACGGCTTGTATTTAAAATCATCAAAGATAATAAGCAAAGATGATAATAACAGGTATCAACTTGAATCTGTATTTTTTGCTCCGAAAGACTTTACAGATACCGGATTAAAAATTTATATTTGGTATAATGCAGAAGACAGTGCTTATTTTGATGATTATAAAATTACTTTTTTAAAGAAACAAGCTATGTAAGGGGTATTATAAATACAATATATTATTTATATCCCCTAATATTTGTAATTTAAGCTGTTTTTAAATATATTTATCACAAATTGAGAAGTTAATGCGGAAGTTAATACATGTCATATTATTATTACTGTTAAATTTGTCTCTCATTGCTCAAATCGGAAAGCCTTTTATAAGAAATTATTCTCCGATAGAATACCTTGGAGATGATCAAATTTGGACAATATTACAAGACCAAAGAGGTGTAATGTATTTTGGAGGAATTGACGGATTATTTGAATATAACGGAGTTAATTGGAATAAATATATTATTACTGATGCAAAAAACGGCGTGCTTTCCTCTGCTATTGATGAAAACGGAACTATATTTATCGGATCGGAAGGTGAATTCGGTTGTATGATGCCGGATCATTCAGGCCGTTTAAAGTATATTTCTTTTATTAATGAATTAGATTCTGCTGATCGCTTGTTTACAAATGTTTGGTCGATTGCTGCAATTAACGGGAATGTTTATTTTTCTGCTGATGAAGCAGTTTTCAGGTACAACAGGGATTCTTTACCGAAAGTAAAAAAAATATATACAGAAGCAGAACCTTTTTTAATATATAAACCTAATGATGAGGTTTTTATTACAATTCGAGATGGCGGATTGATGAAGATAGAAGGAGATAATTTAATTTCAATGCCCGGTATTGAAGGACTGGGTATCTGGTTTATGCTGCCTTACGAAAAAGATAAATATTTAATTGGCAGTTCAGAAAACGGTTTGGAGATATTCAATCCGAATGCTGATGATTCAACACAGGTGTTAAGCAAATATAATTGGTTTAATAAAACTGATATTGATCAAACAAATAAATTTTTACAAGAGAATCAAATGTATATGGGAGCATGTCAATTGGATAAGAACAGATATGCAATCGGAACAATACTTAACGGCATTATTATTATTAATAAAAAAGGTAAAATTGTAGAGCATATCAGTAAAAAATCTGATTTGCAAAATTCTACAATTCATTATTTGTTATCAGATAAACAAAATGAACTTTGGGTAGGAACATCATACGGTATTTCTCGTGTTGAGTTTAATTCTCCTTTTCGAATTTTGGATGAGAAAAGCGGAGTTTTGGGAACAATTTATGATATTATACGCTTTAAGAATAGAGTATATGCAACTTCTAATCTCGGGATGTATTATTTTGACGGTAAGAAGTTCAAAGGAATAAAGGCATTAACCGGAGAAAATTCCGTACAAGTTTTTTATCCTCTTGTTTGCAAAAATCCCTTTAAAAAAGATTCTGTTTTGCTTGTTTATACAATATACGGGATATATTATATTATAGGAAATGAAGCAATAAGGATAACAGATATATCTCCTTCCGGCATTTTTCAATCTGAATTTGATAAAACAAAATTTTATTGTTCTGTTAATTTTGATTTATTAACTTTCTCTTATGACGGGAAAAATTTTACCAAACCAAAAGTAATTCACAGATTTAATGAAATTGTCTATACGGGAATTGAGAAGGATGCAAATAATATATGGCTGATTATTGTTGATAAACCTGCTGTTTTTAATGTAGAGAAGTCTGAATTAATAACTTTTAATTCCCAAGATGAACTCAAAGGTATAAGTTTTAATAATATTATAAAAATTGCCGGAGAAACTGTCTTCCTGACAGATAAAGGCATCTATAAATTTAGTAATGAGAAAGAGGCGTTTTATAAAGACAGTATTTTGCTTGATAAAAAATTAGATTCAAAAACAGTTATGCAAGTAACAGAGGTTTCAAGACAATTATACTGGACTCTGTTGTTTGATGATTCTCACAGAATAATCAACCAAAGTAAAATTACGGAATACGGAGTTCAATTTGACAGTATCCCTTTTAAAAGACTTTTTGGTGTTCATACTATTTATGCCGACGGGGACAGTTTGTTATGGGCAATATCTTCAAAAGCAATTTACAGATATAATTTAAGAGTTGATAAAGATTATTCAGAGAAATCAACCACTGTCATCAGTAAAGTAACAATTAGTGGTGATTCTGTTATTTTTTTTGGAGCATTTAGTTTAGATGTAAATAACAAAAAGCAAATAAATAATGTATTCAATTATTCTGATAATGATATAAGCTTTGAATTTACTTTACCGAGTTTTGATAATGAAAGTGCCAATGAATATTGTTATTTGTTGGAAGGAGGGAAAAGTCAACAATGGTCAAACTGGACAAATGAAACATATAAAGAATATACAAATTTATATGAAGGGAAATACGTCTTTAAAGTAAAAGCCCGTAATATATATGATTTTGAAAGTTCACCGGCAGAATATGAATTTGAAATATTACCGCCGTGGCACAGAACATGGTGGGCATATGCAATATATCTTTTATTATTGTTTTCTTTAATATCAATTTTAATAAAATTAAATGAAAGACGACTGAAAAAGGAAAATATCAGATTAGATAATATTGTTAAGGAAAGAACTGCTGAAATTTATTTGCAAAAAGAAGAAATTCAAACGCAAGCTGATCATTTGGAAGAAATTAACACAGAACTTAGCCAAAAAAATGAGGAAATAAGTTCAATTGCCGAAAATCTTAAAGATGCTAATAAGAAAATCAGAGATAAAAATATATACATTACTGATAGTATCAATTATGCAAAGAAGATACAAACTGCTGTTTTACCCGATGAAAATGAAATTAGATGTGTCTTAAAAGATTATTTTATTATATACAGACCTAAAGATATAGTAGGCGGTGATTTTTATTTTGTTAAAAAAATCAATAATTATATTGTGATTGCCGTTGCTGATTGTACCGGGCATGGTGTGCCGGGAGGTTTTTTAAGTATGATGGGGATTTCAATATTAAATGAGATTGTTCAAAAAGATGATATGAAAAAATCTTCTGATGTATTGGAAGTAATGAGAGACAGAATAAAAAATTCTTTAAGGCAAAGAAATTATCTTTTAAGCAGAACTGAAGGCATTGATATTGCCTTATGTGCAATTAATACCGATAATAATGTTCTTCAGTATTCAGGTGCAAATATACCTGCCTTTATTATTAGAAATAATGAAGAAAAGACCATTGATGAACTTAAACCTGATTTGCAACCGGTAGGAATTCATTATAATGAAAAACCATTTTCATATTTTGAAACAAGAATTGAGGCAGGGGATATGTTGTACCTTTTTTCCGATGG
>JAUVIG010000202.1 GCA_030592825.1 Chlorobiota bacterium
AGATAAGAAATGATACAAATATCGGATTATTTAAATCTGGATGACATACTAAGCGATGAACATAAGATGATTAGGGAATCAGTAAAAGATTGGGTTGACAGAGAAGTTATACCAATTATTGATGATGCAAATCAAAAGCATAAATCTCCGGATTATTTGATAAAACAAATGGGAGAACTTGGAGCATTGGGTTCATTTATTCCTGAAAAATACGGAGGATTCGGGCTGGATCAAATTGCCTACGGATTAATAATGCAAGAATTAGAACGCGGTGATACCTCCATACGTTCAACTGCATCAGTACAAACATCTTTAGTGATGTATCCAATCCTTGAGTTCGGAAGTGAAAAACAAAAAGAAAAATACTTGCCAAAACTTGCAACCGGTGAGTTTATAGGTGCATTTGGCCTTACAGAGCCTAATCACGGATCTGATCCCGGAAATATGGAAACAAAATTTTCAGAAAAAGATGATCACTATTTATTGAACGGAGCAAAGATGTGGATTACGAATGCTTCTATTTGTGATGTTGCCGTGGTTTGGGCTAAAGACGAGCAAGGGAAAGTTAAAGGATTGATTGTTGAAAAAGGTTTTAAGGGATTTACAACACCTGAAACACATAAAAAATGGTCATTGAGAGCATCTTCAACAGGAGAATTAGTTTTTGATAATGTAAAAGTACCCAAAGAAAATTTATTGCCTAATATTTCCGGATTAAAAGGACCTATGATGTGTTTAAATTCTGCGCGATACGGAATCGCATGGGGTGTGTTGGGAGCAGGCTTTGATTGTTTTAATACGGCTTTACAGTATTCTTTGGAAAGAAAACAATTCAGAAAACCAATTGCAAGTTTTCAGTTAACTCAAAAAAAGTTGGCAGAAATGCTGACAGAACTAACAGCCGGACAATTGATGATACACAGAGTCGGGCAATTAAAAAATGAAGATAAGGCAACACCGGCACAAATATCAATGGTAAAACGCAATAATGTTAATACAGCATTGAAAGTTGCAAGAGAATCAAGACAAGTATTAGGAGCTATGGGTATTACAGGAGAATATCCGATTATGCGACATATGATGAATTTGGAATCTGTAATTACATATGAAGGAACACATGATATTCATTTATTGATAACAGGGCTTGATATTACGGGAATAGCTGCGTTTAAATGATTGCTCAGTTAATATATTTTAATATATTTGCAATAAGAAAAAAGACAATATAATGCAAGATTATACATTAACAGTATCAGAAATCAATAAAAAAACTTCAGCTTTAATAAATTATCTTAAAACACTTGATTTTATTAAGATAACTAAGACAACTGATTGGTGGGATGAATTAAGCACAGAAAATAAAAAAACTGTTCAACAAGGATTAGACGACTTAGAGAATAATAACATTCACTCAGATGGGGATGTAAAAAAAAGCATTTAAAAACGAATTTTAAATGCTGAAAAGAGATGAAAATAATTTGGTCTAATCAAGCAAAAATCACTTATGAAAGAATAATTGATGATATTCCGGAAAAGTGGACACCAAATATTGCAAAAGATTTTGAAAATAAAACTAACAGTCTTTTAGAAATTTTAAAAAAACAAAATTTGAGAAAATGTGTTATTCATAAAAATACATCTTTAATTTACATAACCAACGATTCTAATATTGAACTTGTTACTTTTATTGATAACAGGACAAATCATAATTTCTAATTTGATAACTTACCTTTTGACAATTTCATTATCTGATAATGAGACATATGATGGAATAGGAATCCGTAATTGCATATATTGTGGGCAACTAAAAATAAGAGGATACAGAAAATATGAGCATATTTAAGAAAATATTTGGCAATTCAGTACAGACTGACAAAAACTCTGAAAATAAGAAACCTGATATTGATACATTGATTAATTCCAATGATATAAATGAAAGTATAATTGAACTTGATAACTACATCTGTGAACTATGCGAATATGGAGACAATTTGGATACTTTGACTGAACCGCAAAAGATTTTTTATTACAATCAAAATTTGGAGAGAGAAATTAATAACGGTGGATTTAATCAATTCTATTTCAATTCATCGGGAGATTTTGCACATGAGACAATTGTTGCATTAAAAACAATTCAAGCAAATAGGACTGTGGAAATTGTTAAGAAAGCAAATGAACAATTTCCCGACAATAATGTTCCAAAGGACAGAATGAACAGACAAGAAATTTTAGAGCAAATTGAAGAAAAAGCAAACGAGATTTGGGAAGAACTTGACCAAAGATTTTTTGAATACGAATACGATTTAAATTTGCTTAATATAGATTACATTAAAAAAAATAAGACTGAATTCTAACAAAAAAGATAAGCAGCCCACAACAAACAGCTAAGATACATGCGGTGCAGCAGCAATCCGCAAGGACAAAAGGAATTTGCCGGGTCGCAAAAATTTTGTATTTGAAAAATAAAAAAGTAAGTTATGAATAAACACAAAAGAAAAAACAGAATTTTCATATTATCTGCAATTATACTTATTTCTGTATCCCTAATCAGCTTTAAAATTCTTGATGACGGAGATGATTTTGAGATAGCAAAAAGTTTTGATATTTTTCATAATGCGGTTCGTGAAATACGATTGTTCTATGTTGATGATGCTGATATCAGTAAGTTAATAAATGAAGGAACAGAAGAGTTCCTTAAAAAGCTGGATCCGTACACTGTTTATTATCCCGAGTCAAAAATTGAGGACTTCACTTTTATGACTACCGGTGCATACGGCGGAATCGGAGCAATGATAAGTGAAAGAGGCAACACATTATTGATAACTGATGTTTACAAAGGTTCTCCGGCAGATATATCTTCTTTGAAGGCAGGAGACCTGATAACAGAAATAAATAATATTAGAATCAATGAAAATAATATTTCTGAAGTAAGAGAAATGTTAAAAGGAGAACCCGGCAGTGAGATTTCTCTGACTATTAAACGTTATGGTTATGAAAGTCCGATTAAAAAGACAATTAAGCGAGAAAAAATTGAATTTGCTAATATCCCTTTTGCCGATGTTACAGATAAAAATATTGCTTATATTAAATTAAATCAGTTTAAGCAAAAAGCAGCAAGCGATTTTAAAAATAAGTTATCGGAATTAATTGAAAAAAATGATATTAAAGGTCTAATCATTGACCTTAGAGGAAATCCGGGAGGTTTGTTGAGTGAAGCTGTTAATATTGTAAGCTTATTTGTAAAAAAAGGAAGTGAAATTGTTTCTACAAAAGGCAGAATTAAGGATTGGAATCATGTGTATAAAGCTGTGAGAGATCCGATTTATCCTGATCTCCCGATTGTGGTATTAATGAACAGCGGTTCTGCATCAGCATCGGAAATTGTTGCCGGAGCTATGCAAGATTTGGACAGAGGCATAATTATCGGACAAGGTTCATACGGAAAGGGTTTGGTACAAATTACCCGTAAAATGAACTACAATACAAGAATAAAGTTAACAACTGCAAAATACTACATACCAAGCGGTCGCTGTATTCAAGCCATTGATTATTCTACACAAAATCCTGACGGCAGCGTTGGATATATTCCGGATTCTTTAATATCAAAATTTAAAACTTCAAACGGCAGAATTGTTCGTGACGGAGGTGGTATAAAACCTGATATACGAATTGAGTTTGATTCAGTAAGTAATTTTACAAAAGAATTATTGATAAATGATGTAATTTTTGATTTCGTAACAAAGTATTATTATGAAAATAAAAAGATTGCTTCAGCCGATATTTTTGAAATAAATGATGATCTTTATCTGCAATTTTCAGAATATGTACTTAACAGTACAATTGAATTTAAATCAAAATGCAATTCAAAAATTGATGATCTTCTGCTTACTGCAAAAGATGAAAAATATAATGAAGAAATTTTGCAAAAGATTGAAAGTTTAAAATCAGACTTACTTATTGATAAAAAAAAGGCACTTGAGTTATATAAAGATCAAATAATATCAATTCTGGATATGAGCATTGTAAGCCGTTACTATTATGAAGAAGGGAAAATTATTTCTTACATGAAATATGATGACGAATTAAAGGAGGCAATTTTAATTTTAAAAAATACAGATAGATATAATTCAATTTTGTCATCTATTAATGATTAAATTAAGTAATAATTAGAAAAAAGTAACTTAAATTTGACTTTCCGGAATAATATTTGTATTTTTACAAAAAAGTTTACTATTTTTGTCTGAAAAATATTTTATATGTTTCCGGAAAAAATAGAAATTTCAGGGAATCAAGATACACCGGAAGTGATTTTTGAATTAGAAAATAAATTATTTCAAATATCCGGAAGATCTTTTCCTGCTAATGCTGACAGATTCTATCAACCGTTGATAAAATGGTTGGATGACTATAAAAAAAGCGGACCGGATGGTACGACTGTTTTTAATGTTAAAATGGAATATTTTAACACAGCATCAGCAAAAATGATATTGGATATTTTTTTTAAACTTGAAGATATTTTTGAAGAAGGCAATGACGTTAAAATTAAGTGGCATTTTTTAGAGGAAGATGACGATATGCTTGAAGCAGGTGAAGAGTTTAATGAAATAGTAGAACTTGAATTTGAGTTTATTGAATATCCCGATTTTTTATAAAGATAAATAATTTTTTTCCTTGTACGTTTGATTTTGAGTAAATGGCCCGTTATGCAATGCATTTCGGGTCATACTCTTTTTAAGGAAGATGTGGATAAAGCAATATTTCTGGGGAATTTTTGGCATTGTTTTCATGTTCAGTTACACATGCATTCAATTGCATAGCACCTTGAAGGTGCTTTGCAACTTCCTCAAAAACGTCAAGTTTCCAATTTCAAACATTAATGCGCCTCCAACCAATTGCTTCCGGAACTGCTGTCAACAATTAAATCAACTGAAAGCAAGGTTGTGTAATTAAAATAGGTCAGAGTGTGTTCCTGTTCTTACGAGTGTTACTGTTTTGTCTGTTTTATCCGGAATCCAAATAAGCAACCAATCCGGGTTTATATGACATTCCATACTATCGTTATAGTTGCCGGAAAGTTTGTGAGGTTTGTATTCTTGAGGAACTGTTCCGGTTTTAATTAGAAAATTGAAAATTATTTCCAATTTTTCAATATCATAATGCCTTTTTTTTATTAGTTTAAAATCTTTCTTAAATCTTGTTGTCGGTATAATTTCAAACATGTTAAGCGTTTAATTCATTCAATAAATCTTTAGTATTATTAAATTTTTCACCTTTTTTTTGTCGAGCTTCTATAATTGCTTTTTTTGTTACTTTGTTTGGTATTTTTTCTTTTACAGAAGGTATTTTATAAAGTAGAATCTTTATAGCTTGCAAAACACTTTTATCATTAATTTTATTAACTATTTGATGAATATCGTTTTTTAATTCTATCGTTTCCATTTGTAAATTTTTATTTCAGTAATTTTCTGTGATACAATACAAAAATACAAAATTTTTCTTAAAATGATAAATTTTTCTTAACATGCTTGTTTCACTTTTATTTATGATTTTTGCGTAAAGCTCTGTTAACTTTGAGAGAAAATTTCAAGTTTCAAATTCTTAATGTGCCTCCAACCAATTCATGCCCGAACTGCTGTCAACAATTAATTCAACTGTCAGTTTTGCTGCGTTTTCCATTTCTTCTGTAACAATTAATTGAGTTTTATTCAAGTCATCTTTAAGAACATCAAAAACTAACTCAACATCTACTTGAAGAATCTTATTTGCTTTTATATTTTCCTTTTTTAAACGGTTTTGGCAATTAATCATTGCAATTTTAATAATATCTGCGGCTGTTCCTTGTATTGGTGCGTTGATTGCATTACGTTCGTCTTCGCTGCGGACAAACGAATTTCCGGAATTAATATTCAGTAATTGTCTTTTTCTTCCGTAAAGTGTTCTTACAAATTCGTTATCCCTGCCCTTTTTTATGCTTTTATCCATATATCCTTTCACATCCGGATAATTAGAAAAGTAACCGTCAATCAAATCTTTTGCTTCACTTCTCGGAATATTAAGGTTTTGTGATAAGCCGAATGCTGATATTCCGTATATTATACCAAAATTTGCCGATTTAGCTTTGCCCCTCATATCTTTGTCAACTTCTTTAATCTTTACATTAAATATTTTCGAAGCAGTTGAAGCATGAATGTCTTCATTATTGTTAAAAGCTCCAAGCATGTTTTTATCTTGACTCAGATGAGCCATAATTCGTAATTCTATTTGAGAATAATCGGCAGAGAACAGCACATTATTGTCATCTGACGGAATAAATGCCTCTCTGATCTTTCTTCCGTCTTCAGTTCTTATAGGTATGTTTTGCAAATTAGGTTTCGTAGAACTTAATCGCCCGGTTACAGTAACAGCCTGATTATATGAGGTGTGTATTTTTCCTGTTTTCGGATTTATTAATTCCGGCAAAGCTCTAACATAGGTTGAAAGTAATTTTGCATAACCTCTGTAATCCAAAATTAAATTAATGATTTCGTGTTTATCTTTCAGTTTCTGTAATTCGTCTTCTCCGGTTGCATATTGTCCGGTTTTTGTCTTTTTCGGATTGTCAATTATTTTAAGTTTTTCAAAAAGGATTATTCCGAGTTGTTTTGGAGAGGCAATATTAAAATGTGTACCGGCAACTTTATATATATTTTTTTCTGTATCTTCAATTTTACTTGTTAATTCTGTCTCATAATTATTCAATTTTTCTTTGCTTATTTTTACTCCGCTTATTTCCATATCAGCTAAAACATATACCAGCGGAAACTCAATAGTCTCTGCAAGTTTTTTCAATTCCGGATCTTCCTCAAGTTTCTTTTCCAAAATTTCTTTTAATTGTAATGTTATATCAGCATCTTC
>JAUVIG010000628.1 GCA_030592825.1 Chlorobiota bacterium
AAGTTACGTTCAAAAATATCAAAGAAAATATTATTGCTACGGTGTAACTGTTGCCGGTATTAACTCTCTGTCAGGTATAAACAGAATTTGTCCTTACGGCAGAGATGAATAAATGACAAAAATTACTTCTTCAAAAAATACATAAACACAATTTTTGCAAACCCATAAAATTTTAATAAGAATCATATAGTTTTTTAAGCGATATGTTTACTTTTGCATAACCAATAGTTTACATTTTAAAAATATGAACTTTATAAAACCTTTAATTTTATACATTCTTACATCATTCATTTTGTTTATGTCGTGTAATCAAAAAAATTCACAACAAAAACTCATAATCTTTCATGCAGGAAGTTTATCTGTTCCTTTTAAATTAATTGCAAAAGAATTTGAGAAAGAGAATCCGAATGTAAAAGTTATGCTTGAAGCAGACGGCAGCAGAAAATGCGCTCGCAAAATTACGGATTTAGATAAAAAATGTGATGTAATGGCTTCCGCAGATTATACTGTAATTAATGAATTATTAATTCCCGAATATGCAAAATGGAATATCAAGTTTGCAAGCAATGAAATGACTATTGTTTACCATGAAGGCTCAAATTATTCTGAAGAGATTAATACAAACAACTGGTATGAAATACTTTTGAAAGACGATGTTGCATTCGGACGCTCTGATCCGAATTCAGATCCTTGCGGATACCGTGCTGTTTTAACATGCAAACTGGCTGAACAATATTACGGCATTACCGGATTAGCCGATAAATTTTCATCAAAAGACAGAAATTATATCAGACCAAAAGAAACAGACCTGTTAGCCTTGTTAGAATCAAACAGTATTGATTATATTTTTTTATACCGATCAGTTGCTCAACAACACAGACTAAAATTTCTTACTCTTCCGGATTCGATAAATTTAAAATTACAGGCACTAAAAGATCATTACGCAAATGCAAGTATTGAAATTACAGGTAAAAAACCGGGTGAAATAATCACAAAAACCGGTGCTCCCATGGTGTATGGGATTACTATTCCTAATAATGCACCAAATCCGAAATTAGCTGAAAAATTTATCAAATTTGTTCTTGAAAAAGAAAAAGGAATGAGCATAATAGAAGAAAAGGGACAAGCTTCACTTATACCTTCAACAAGTGAAACTTATAATAATATCCCTGAAACTTTAAAAATATTTGCCAAAAAAATAGATTGATGAAAGATTGATGATCTGTATATTTAATCATTTACACATTTAATCATTATTTTTAAAAAAAGTGAAATTTAATCCTTTACATTTAATATTTTCATTTCTCGGAGGCTTGGTCTTACTGTTTATTATTGGTCCTTTAATAAGTATGTTTATTGCCACATCTCCTCTTGAGATTATTGATACTGTCAATGATAAAGAAGTGCAATACAGTATAGGATTAACAATTGGCGTGTCAATGGGTGCAACTTTATTTTTCGCAGCCCTTTCAATTCCGTTTTCTTACCTTTTGGCAAGAAGAGATTTTCCTCTTAAAAAACTTGTAAAAGGAATTATTGATTTACCGATTGTTATTCCGCATTCGGCAGCAGGGATAGCAATTTTGGGAATAATTTCAAGAGACTCAATGCTTGGAAAAATTGCCGATTCTGTGGGTTTGAACTTTGTTGGTCATCCGGTAGGCATCGGATTGGCAATGGCTTTTGTAAGTTTGCCATTTTTAATAAATGCCGCACATGACGGCTTTAAAGCTGTACCAATACGGTTGGAACAAGCAGCAATGACTTTAAAAGCATCACCGATAAGAGTCTTCTTTACAATTTCTTTGCCCTTAGCCCGAAGAAATATTATATCCGGTTTAGTTATGATGTTTGCTCGCGGAATGAGTGAATTCGGTGCCGTTGTGATTGTCGCATATCATCCGATGATCACACCTGTTTTAATTTATGAACGTTTCGGGTCATTCGGACTGAAATATGCTCGACCGGTTTCAGTTGTATTCATAACCGTATGTATATTGTTTTTTGTTGCATTTCGTATGTTATCTGACAAGAAAATGAAGAAAATTGAGATAGATTAATGTAGATTGAATTAGATTGATGAAGATTGATGAAGATTGATGAAGATTGAAATAGATTGAAATGCTGAAACTGAATAATATAAATATAAACTACGAAGATTTTTCTTTAAAAAAT
>JAUVIG010000349.1 GCA_030592825.1 Chlorobiota bacterium
AATAACTGCTTTCGGTACAGAAAATTATGCCATTCAGGCCCTTCATCTCGGAGCCAACAATTATTTAAAAAAACCTGTATCAAGCCAAGCTCTTTTAAGATTATTAAAAAAATATAAATCAATAATTACTTCTAAATATTCACCGGATGCTCTTCCCGGATACTTAATTAACAGAAATTTTCAAATTGAATTTAAAAGTGAATTTAATAAAATTCCAAAAATAGTTGACAAAGTTATTGTGGAATCTTCCCTCGAAATTGATGATAATATTAAAGTTAATATTGAATTAGGTCTTGTAGAACTTATTACAAATGCAATTGAACACGGGAATTTGGCTATTGGCTATCATGAAAAGCAAAAAGCTTTAGATGAAGGTACTTTAGATGAATTGTATGAAGACAGAGTAAATAATCCTAAATTCAGAAACAGAAAAATTTTTATTGATTTCTTTACTGATAATAAAATTGTTCGTTGGACAATTACTGACGAAGGAGAAGGCTTTGATTGGAACCTCCTTCCAAATCCTACCGATCAAGATCATATACTTGAATTAAGCGGAAGAGGTATTTTTATTACACGATTTTTATTTGATAAAGTTGAATTTTCAGGAAAAGGAAATGTTGTAACAGCAACAAAATTTCTTACAGAAAATGATTCATCCGATTAATTATTCACAATTCTGTTAAAATTTGTTAAAATTTTTGATATATAAAATATTCATATAAAACAAACGTTAATAAGGTTGAATTATAAATATTTTTAATTAAACCCAATTTGTGTATTAATAAACTTTATACTATTTTTTGTTCTGTAAAAAGTGAAGCTGAATCAAAAATTATTTTTATTAATTCAAACAATTTATCGCTTAACAAAGTATATTACAAAACTTCAGAGATATTAAACTCAATTCGTTTAAGTCCGAGCAAAGAAGTTATTAACAAAATATTAATATACGCTGATTCATAAGACTTTAAACAGAAAGTAAAATTGCCGCCTTTTGGCGGCTTTTTTATTATACATTTTATAATTTTGCGGAATGTTAAAAAAATATTAAATTTATATAAGAAGACTAAATATGAGAGTTGGAAAAATAAGTAAATATTTTGCTGCATTATTATTAATAATACCTGCTTTTTTCATACAAAGTACCACTATTGAAAAAAATCATAACAAAGAAGCAAAAAGAAATAACATAAATTATACTGATACTGATTCATGGGTTGATTCCCTTATGAATACAATGACTGATGATGAAAAATTAGGTCAATTGTTTATGGCTGCAGCATACCCGAATCAAGGAAAAGCAAGTATTGATCATCTTACATCTGTCATAAATAAATACAATATCGGCGGTTTGATTTTTTTTAAAGGAGGTCCTGTTTCCCAAGCCAAATTAACAAACTATTATCAGTCAATTTCAAAAATCCCTATAATGATTGCAGGAGATTATGAATGGGGATTATCAATGAGGCTTGACAGTACTGTTAAGTACCCGAGACAAATGATGTTGGGTGCAATTCAGAACGATATATTAATATATGAATTCGGTGTAGAAATTGCAAGACAATGCAAACGTTTGGGCATTAATATAAATTTTGCACCTGTTATTGATGTTAATAATAATGCAAATAATCCTGTTATCAACAGCCGATCATTCGGAGAAATAAAAGAAAATGTTGCTAAAAAAGGATTAGCATACATGGTTGGCTTGCAAGATAACGGAATACTTGCAACAGGAAAACATTTTCCCGGACACGGTGATACAGATGTTGATTCTCATAAAAATTTGCCGATTATCAAACATTCGATAAATCGTCTTGACTCTATAGAACTTTACCCGTTTAAAGAACTTATTAATTCGGGATTAGGAGGTATTATGATGGCTCATTTGCATATTCCTTCATTAGATTCAGAAGAAAACAAACCTTCAAGTCTTTCAGAACCAATTGTAACAGAACTGTTAAAAAATAAAATAAATTTTGGCGGTTTAATATTTACTGATGCTCTCGGTATGCAAGGAGTTAGTAAATATTATGAACCCGGAGAAACAGAAGTAGCGGCATTAATTGCCGGCATTGATGTTTTGCTTATGCCCGAAAATATTCCGATTGCTTTTGAGAAGATCAAAAAAGCAATTAAAAAAGGAAAGTTATTACAAAAAGATATTGATGAAAGATGCAGGAAAATTTTAAATGTAAAAAATCGGTTTGGATTAAATAATTACAAACCTGTTGAAATAAAAAATATTTATAATGATCTTAATACTAAAGATGCAAAATTTCTTAACAGAAAACTCATAGAATCATCCTTAACGCTTGCTTTAAATAAAGATAATATTATTCCTTTTAAAAATCTTGATAAGGATAAAATTGCCTCAATATCAGTAGGGAACGGCTATATCAGTAATTTCCAAAAAAGATTGACAATGTATGATGATGTATCAAACTATGCCGTAAACAAAAGTTCTGATATGGCTGTTTTCAATAAACAAATAAATAAATTATCAAAATATGATAAAGTTATTGTGAGCATTCACAAAATGAGCAACAATCCGCCATATTTCGGAGTAAACGGCAATACTGTCGAATTTGTAAAGAAATTATCTTTAAAAACAAAAGTAATATTAGTGCTTTTCGGCAATCCTTATGCTTTACAAAGATTCAAAGAACCCGAAAACTTAAAAGCTGTTTTAGTTTCCTATAACGATTGGCAACTTACACGTGATCTTTCTGCACAATTGTTATTCGGAGGAATCACATCTCAAGGACAACTTCCTGTTTCAGCAGGCGATCTGTTCCCTGCCGGTAAAGGTGATTTGATTATAAAAAAAAGACTTGGATATTCTGATGCTTTCAGTTTAGGTTTAAATACTGATACATTACTGAAAATTGACTCTGTTATAAAAGATGCAATTATTCAAAATGCAACTCCCGGAGCAACTGTAATGGCTGTAAGGAACGGAACCGTATTTTATTATAAATCATGGGGATATCATACATATGCAAAAAAACGGAAAACAAATAATTTTGACATTTATGATCTTGCATCCATAACAAAAATTGCTTCTACTCTACCCTCATTAATGAAATTGTATGAAGAAAAAAAGATTGATATAAATAAAAAGTTGTCTGAATATATGCCGGTATTAATCGGCACAAATAAGGAAAACATTATAATTAAAGATATACTGGCTCATCAGGCCAAATTAAAACCTTGGATACCATTTTATATTACAACATACAAAGATCAGGAAAACAATATATTGAATAATACAATTTATTCAAAATATAAAAATGATAAGTTCTCTGTAAAAGTTGCAGATAATCTATATATTACCAAATCATACAGAGATACAATTTATCAAAAGATATATGATTCTGAACTAAGAACAAAAAAGAAATATAAATACAGTGATCTCGGCTTTATTTTATTTCATAAAATGATTGAAGACCTTACAAAAGAACAGCAAGAAGACTATGTTAAAGAAAATTTCTATGATAAATTAGGTGCAAACACATTAGGATACTTACCTTTGGAACAACACTTAAAAAATGATATTGTTCCTACTGAAAATGACAACTTTTTCAGGAAACAATTGATTCAAGGATATGTTCATGATTATGCTGCTGCTATGACCGGTAATGTTAACGGACATGCAGGAATATTTTCAAATGCAAATGATCTTGCAAAATTGCTGCAAATGTATTTGAAATACGGAAAATACGGTGGTGAGCGTTATTTAAATAAAAGAACAATAAAGTTATTTTCAACATGTATTTTTTGTAAAACCGGCAACAGAAGAGGGCTGGGTTTTGACAAGCCGTTAAGACCGACAGGCGGACCGTCTTCACAATTTGCATCCGATGAAAGTTTCGGACATTCAGGATTTACCGGTGCTTTAGTTTGGATAGATCCTAAATATGATTTTATATATATCTTTCTTTCAAATCGTATTCATCCTACAAGTGAAAATAACAAATTACTGAAAATGGATGTAAGAACAAAAGTACAAGATCTGTTTTATAAATCATTTCCTGATTTGGATACATTAAAAACTATCGCAAACTTACCGTAAAAATATTGATTTTTTCATGAGATATTGAGAAACCGATTTTGTCGGGAATATTGGATTTTATTATCATTGTTACATTGCTTCATTGCTATATTGTTGTATTTTAACGATCTGATACTTGACAATCTGTATATTACACGAAGAAACATATCTGCACTACAAAAACAACTGTATGAAAAAAAGAATTTTATTACTGTTTTGAAATTTTTATATTTGGGAAAATTTGATTTAAACATTATAACGAAAAATAAAATGGACATATTCTTCTGATTTCAAATATTCTTAAACCCACAGCAAATCACCCATGTGTCATAATTTCAATTAGTTATCTTATGACTTACAGGTTTTAGAAATGTTCA
>JAUVIG010000582.1 GCA_030592825.1 Chlorobiota bacterium
GTATATTCGTAATTTCCCAATAGCCTTGTGCGATAATTTCAAATGAAAAATCACCGCCTGATAAGCCGAATTCTATCTCATCCGGTTCAGGATAGGCATAAGTATTCCCATAATAAGTATCATTATAATTATATTCTGTATGCTTGATGATATTATTATCATTGTCTCTCACTAATTTTAATCGGTAATAATTATCGTATTCAAAATATGCTGATTTTCCGTTCACATCGGTTTCAGATGTTTTTCCTTTTAATGCACTGTATGTATGTGTTGAGATTAATACATCACTTAATTCCGGAATTGCTCTTAAGTTATCGTTAAATGTCTTCCACGTATCTTTTTGATTTTGCAATGTTAAATCATCAATATATGTCAACAATGAATTCAAATTGTTATATCCGCCGTTCAATGCCGAATTTACCAAGTTTTCAAATTGAGCATAAGTCAAATTTCCGGTATTGGCAGCTTTAATAACAGGATACATATTATTATATCCCCAAATGATCAGAGCTTTTTCTTGTGTATAATCTTCATATTCGGTAAGATTGCCGTCAATAAATGTTGTTACGGATTGTTTTTGAAAATTGTCATCTGTTGAATAGCTTCCGTTACTGAATGCATTTTCAGAGTATGTCCAATATTTGGGTTCATCAGTTTTTAGGCTGTAAACCTCTTTCGGAAAATAATTGTTGTATGTTACGATTTGGCTGTTTCCAATTTTGAAATTTGCAGAACTTTCATAATAATTTTCATTTCTTAATACATCGGTAACAATCGGCACATTTAAGAAATTATGACTAAACATTTCACCAACCCATGTATAATCTTCATAAAAGTTAAGAGGATAATAATACGATTTTCTGACTGCTGTAGAATCCGGGAAAATATTTGTAACTTTTTTTAATTGTGTATCAAACGGATTATAACTGTATAATGTTTTAGTTTTTAGTTCTTGATCATCCAAATATTCATAAACTGTTTTTATTGTTTGGTATTTCCAAGGGGATTCTTGGTAATACGGTTTAATCAAATACTCATATGGATCATCTATGGAATACCTTGTTTCTCTTAATGTAACCTTTACACCCGGAGTTCTGTAATAATTATTTGTATCTGCCAATTGATACTCTGATATTTCCTTTTTTAATAATAGATTAGTTGAATCATAGATCTCTTCTCTTTTTAAAAGCCCTCTTTTCCAATCTTTTGAAATACCGGGATTATACATAGAAGTATATATATCCGGAAATTCTTCAGGATTAGTGAAATGTTTCGTAATCTTTCCGTTTTTACCGGATCCGTTATTATATGCCTCTGAAGGTACAAGAGGATTATAGCCATGGGGGATTAAATTCAAACTATATGGTTCAAATCCTCCTTTAAATACAGTTACTTTTTTATATCCGATATGGCTTCCGTTAGTAGATCCGAAAGGAACTTGCGGTGAAGAAGACACAACCGTATAAGAACATTGAAAACAGCAATTAAGTATATCATCCGGTATATTTTGTGGTACACAGGTAGGCGGCATATACTTAACCATATTGCTTTTATAACTGATATTCTCATTTACCAATACTCCTGTCGATATACTCGGATCTTCCGTTTCTCTGTACATATAATCATCAAAATAAAGTAATTCATTGCCTGCTGAATAATTCTCAATTCTTTTAATACGAAGTCCTCCGATTTTTTCATTTCTCCATTCATTAGAATTATTATTTTCTAATCTTTTACATTCCATTGTGCATTTCAGTTTGCCGGGTAAATAAACAGTTGCAGATAATTTATAAGTTCCTTCATCTAATATCATAACACCGGTAACATCTGTTTGTCCACCACCAATAGTTAAATTATCTATTTCTATATATTCCCCATTAACTAATTCAAGTAGTAACAACATATTGTCAGGTTTATCTGTACAATATGTTTCGGCTTCTATATGATAGCTGACATCTTGGTCAAAATTAATAATAAAAGGAGAGCTGATATCTGTTACTGCTATAGTTCCGGACAATATTTCTGCTTCTACAATAACATCAAATGAAATTAAGGTGGTAAGGTCTGTTACTTTATTTGTTAAGAAGTCATGAGGCTCATATATAAATTTTGTACTCCCTTTTGTTGGATAAGTTATGGATTCCAACATGCCGTATTTCATTTTATCTTCGTCAATATGCCTGTCAGCACCTTCAATTACCATATTGGGGCCCAGAACGGTTCTCGGAACGTAGGTATTATTAGCAGTAATTCCGTTATAAAAACCCCAATAGTCTTGTGCAAAAGTATTTATATTTTCTAATAAGTTTGGGTGAATATAGTTGAATGTATGAATTTTATCACGCTCTGAAACAGACTTTAAAAAGTGTCTGCTTCCGTGAATGTCATAACTTAATGAAATAAATTTTTGATCGTTAGTATAGTTATCATTAATCAAAATTGAAGTTAATTTGTATATTCCTTCACCATTTGCAATTTCTTCATTATCAAATGTGACTGTATAAGCATCACTAATTATTTGATAAGGTAGAATTTGTGAATATTTGATTGTGGAACTGCAAGAGGTA
>JAUVIG010000533.1 GCA_030592825.1 Chlorobiota bacterium
AAACCGAAAAAGAAACAGGAATTCCGGCAGGATTACCATTGATAGCAGCTGCATCTGATAAAGCTTCAGAAGTTTTGGGTTCGGGTGTTTTTAAACCCGGAATCGCATGTTTAAGCTATGGAACAACTGCCACAGTTCAAACAACACATAATAAATATTACGAAGTTATCCCGTTTTTTCCTGCATATCCGGGAGCAATCCAAAATTCTTACAATACTGAAATAATGATTTACAGAGGCTTTTGGATGATTAATTGGTTTAAGCAACAATTCGGGCACAGAGAAATGCAAATTGCAAAAAAAACAGGCAAAGCACCTGAACAATTATTTGATGAAATGATAAGTGAGATTCCGCCCGGTTCAATGGGTTTAACACTGCAACCTTATTGGTCGCCCGGTGTAAAGATTCCGGGTACGGAAGCAAAAGGAGCAATAATAGGTTTCGGTGATGTTCATACAAGAGCACATATATATAGGGCTATTTTGGAAGGTTTGGCATATGCTTTAAAGGAAGGATTATTAAGAACACAAAAAAGAACTAAAATAAAAGTAAATAAAGTAATTGTATCCGGAGGAGGTTCTCAAAGCGAACAAGCCATGCAATTAACGGCAGATATTTTTAATTTGCCTGTTGAAAAACCTCATACTTATGAAACATCGGCTTTAGGAGCCGCTGTTAATGCAGCTGTGGGTATGAAATATTTCAATTCTTACGAAGAAGCCGTAAAATCAATGTGCCGAACAGGAAAGTCATATTCACCGAATCAGAAAAATAAAGATATTTATGATCAACTGTTTAATAAAGTATATTTAAAAATGTATAAACGATTGCAAAAATTATATCACGATATAAGAGATATTACGGGTTATCCGGAGAAAGTATAAACATCTGATATAATACTTCCGAAAAGTTATTCAGCAATGAAAATAATATAAAAATAATATGAAAGGATATATACATGTTTATACAGGCAACGGGAAAGGGAAAACTACTTCTGCTTTCGGTCTTTCCTTAAGAGCGGTCGGAGCAGGGAAGAAAGTTTTTTTTGCCCAGTTTGTAAAAGGTAAAACTTATTCAGAAATTGAAGCGGTTCAAAAATTTTTACCGGATATAACCATTAAGCAATACGGTTTGGGGTGTTTTATTGAAAAGAATCCTACCCCGGCTGATATTAATGCTGCCGGGGAAGGACTTAAGGAAGTTTCATCTGTTATCCGTTCCGGAAAATATGATATGGTTGTGTTGGATGAAGCAAACATTGCCGTGTATTTTAAACTTTTTTCGCTTAGTGATTTAATTGAAGTAATTCAAAATAAGGCAAAAGCAACGGAAATTATCATTACGGGAAGATATGCACCAAAAGAACTTATAGAAATTGCAGACCTTGTAACAGAGATGAAAGAAATAAAACATTATTATAACAAGGGAGTAGAAGCACGTAAAGGCATTGAATATTAAGTGTTTGAAGAAAATGTTTATTGTATTATTAAAAACCCGGCATAGTTTTAAACATTTAACTATACCGGATTTTTTGTTTCCTGCCTCATCGCCTGCCTAACGGCAGTTAGGGCAGGCAAGTCGTTTATTATTTAAAACTACCTTATAACAAGGGCGCAGGTTAATACCCTTCAGTCAATAAATGATGTGTATTTTCTACAAAATAGGACGAGCCGTCATAATTAATATAATAAAGTGCTGCCCAATATTTTGCATTTCCTTGATATGCATAAAAATCATCATCAAATATTAGTATCCCGGTTCCTTTATCAGCAAAACCATCTAATGCTTTTTTTGGTATATAAGCCGATGCTAAAGTGCTTACTGTTGTGCCTCTTTTCTGATACAAATAAATTTTAGCTGCTTTTGGAGTCATATCTGTCCATTTTCCTACTTGTACACTTGCTTCAAACCAACCATGTTCAAATGCATAACTTGAAGTCTCAGATGTTTGAGTAAAACCATCGTCTTCACGTACTACTGCCAATTCGATTTCATGTTCTGAACCTGCAGGACCACAAAATAAATCTAAAATTGTACAAATTGTTCCTGCTGTACCAAAAGCCCACTTTGAAAGATTTGAAGTCAGCAGTTTAGTCTTTACCCAATAATTTCTTAAATAATTAACAGCTTTACCACCTAATGTTTCAATATGTTCTTTTACTTCATTTTGGCTGTCACCATCTTCGCTTGGTAATGAACAATAAAGCCAATCGTCTGTATAAGCAAGTATTGCATCTCCTTCGGCAAGGGCATGGGTTTTGAAAAAGAAGTCATGATCATCATCAATAGTTGTACCATAAATTAAATTACCTTCAGGATAACCTTCAATCGTATTATTATTAAAATTTGCCTTAAGATAAAATTTTACTGTAGGTCTAAAGACAGCAGTATATTTCGTCCCGTCTGTTTTTAAAATAACATCTTCTGGAAATTCTACACGAAACCAACCCGGATCATCAATTGATACACCATTACTCATAGCAATTTTAGTCCCGCTTGTTGTTTCTCCTTCATATAAATCAATATACATATATCCGCTGGTAAACCAATAATCACAAGTTTTAAAACTAATAGCTTTTAATGTTGCTAATTGGGGAGTAAAACTTTGTCCTCTAACAGATAAACCACCGCCTATTGCAAATCCATATTGTCCTATTGTTGATGTATTTTCCTGATCCACAACTTCAGTTACAGATGATTTTGTTGATGATGTTGTGTAGTTTACGAATGTTATTTGATCAAGCAAATCTTGGTCGTTTTCGCCGTCTGTTTCTGGGGTAAGTTCGCCGAGTATTCCCTGAAATTCGGGAATTTCTCTCTCCACAGCCTGTTCTTCTGTATCTTGCAGCAATTTATCTTTATTACATCCAAATTGCATCGGCAATATTAATAAAATTAATACTGCACTGATTAAAATGCTAAATTTTCTTTTCATAACTT
>JAUVIG010000060.1 GCA_030592825.1 Chlorobiota bacterium
ATACTACACCTGAAATAACTGTTGAAGTAATTGATATGGCAGAAATACTGTATGACTCTCTTTGGTATAATACCGGCAGCGGATGGCAAGCGATTGCTTCTTCAGGTAAATCATTTAATACTTTCATTTATCAATTGCCTGAAATATCTAAAAGCACAACAGTAAATTATTATTTTGCAGCAATTGATGATTCTCCTGCACAAAACAGAGGAACTTTGCCGGCAGATGCTCCAAGTAATTATTTTTCATTCAAAATATTACCTACTGATGATATTGACCTTCTCCTTGCTCATCCGGGTACGGTTCCGGGTTACCAAGATTACACCGGTATAGAATTTTCTAAATTTACAGCCGGTTTTGATGCATTTGGAATAAATTATGATTTTTATAACTGGGAAGAATACAATCAATATAAGTTCCCTGATTCATATAAAACAATATTTATGTATGGGAATTCAATGGGACATGGTGATTCAGAAGATACTCTCGGTTTAGCTTTAATGAATTTCCTTGATATGGGAACAAATGAAAATCCGAAAAATATTTTTACTGCATCAGATGAACTTCTTAATTCAGCACACGGTTTGCCGAACAGCAGCAGTATAAACAAATTTGTTTCAGCATATATCAGATCCGGATATATTCCTCAACTAAATTATCCTTATTACGGCGGAACTGACGGAATCGGCGGACCTGATATTTGGGATTATTCAACCGGAAGTTTTATAGGAATGGCAAACTCTCCTGTCGGAACTGAAGATTTAGAAATACCTGTTTATTCAAACAGCCCTGATAATCTTTATAACAGAGCTTGCCCCGATTGGTATGCAGATGAAGTTACTAATCCCGAAATCAGCTCTTGGGGTTCATTCCTTTTTGAAGACGGACCTCACAGCGGAGATGCTTTTTCAAAAGGTAATGGTTGTGGTGTTTGGTTAGATAACTTAATATATAAATCATTCTTTATCAGTTTTGATATTTCCCAGTTTATTTATGATTCTGATATTAATACTATGATACAAGAAGCATTAGATTGGTTTGGTCATGTTCCGACAGGTATTGAACCGAATCCGATTCTTGATGAGGAATTTGTTACTGTATATCCCAATCCAAGCTCCGGTATTTTCAATTTTTCATTAAACAATAAAAATGTTAATGTAATTAATGTTGAATTGATAAACAGTCAAGGACAAATAATTTATAAGAATAAATCAGTATTAAATAATAAAATTAACGTACAAGGCATTAATGCCGGGGTTTATTTCTTGCGAATAATTACAGATAAAGAAATTAAAGTTACAAAAGTTATTATTCAATAGAATATCAATATCGTTTAGTGAAAACATAATTTTGTTATTATTGCATATGAATTATATTAATCAAATAATAATATTCTTAAGAAAAACAGGAATATTATTAAATACAATACTATCTCGTAATTATGGAGAATAGGTTTAAGATATTTCTATTTGCAAAAAAATCAGAACAAACTGAATTTTTTTTAAGCAGATACAAATATCTATAATTAGAAGAATAACAAAAAACAAAATATAATTTTAACAATTTAAAAATGATAAAAATGAATACACTTAAAAAATTATTTACATTACTGATTGCGTTTGTAATTATATTTTCTGCAAATGCACAAGTTTTAGACGAAGGTTTTGAGGGAGGTGCATTACCTCCGGGTTGGGGCAATTTGTATATACTTGAAACCCAAGACTGGCAATATCAGGACGGCGGGGTAAGCGGCAATCCTTCTTCTGCTCACACAGGAAGCTTTAATGCTATACTTTTCGGTACTTCTACAGATTATATAACAACACTTATGACTCCGGCATTAGATTTATCAGCCGGAGGTTATCAACTTAAATTTTGGCAGACACAAGACGCATGGGGCAGTGACCAAGATGAATTAGAAGTATATATTAAAGAGGGTATTGGCGGTTCATGGGTATTACTTGAACAATATACTACTCCTATTAATGACTGGACAGAAGAAACATTTGTACTTTCAACAACACATAGTGAAGTTTATATTGGTTTTTGTGCTTATACATATTGGGGATACGGAGTATGCCTTGATGATGTTCTTGTAGAATTAGCTCCGACAGATCCTATTTTTGCTGTAGATCCGGAGAGCCATGATTACGGAACATATGTTTTATATTCTCCTTATGTTTCACAGGATTTTGAAGTTTCTAATGCAGGTGCAGGTACACTTACAATAGCTTCTGCCGATGATGTAGTTATTACAGGAGCAGGTGCATATATGTTTACAATATATACAAGCGAAACATATCCGATAAATCTTGCTGCTGCCGAAACAGCAACATATTCCGTAACATTTTCACCAACAGTAGCAGGTACTTATACTGTAAGTTTTGATATAACAGACAATGTAACAAAAGCTGTGAATAGTATTCCTTTAACAGGTATATGTGAAGACCCGACTTTAACACCTCCGTTCACAGAAGATTTTGAACCCACTTATCCTGATGATTACTGGATTGAATTCAAAGGAGTGTTGGCAGATCCTACTATTACTACGGGAGATTTTTCTTCATGGGCTGATGACGGATTTGGAAATGACGGAGAAGACGGAAGTGCAAAACTTAATATTTGGGGTACCAACCCTAAAGAATGGATGGCAACTCCTCCTATTGATCTTGGAACAGGAACTGACTATCAATTGGAATTTGATTTGGCATTGACGGAATGGGGTAATACAAATGCTTCAACACTCGGCGATGATGATATATTTGCCGTAATTATTTCTGTTGATAACGGAGCAACATGGTCTTCTGTAAATGTTCTGCAACAATGGGGCAGCACAGATGTAATATCTGCCACAGGCGATCATATCATTATTCCTCTTACGGGATATTCAGGAATTGTAAGAATCGGTTTTTACGGAGAATCAACAGTTACTAATGCAGATAATGATTTATTTGTTGATAATGTTTCCGTTTTTGAAGCACCAAGCACAGAAACTGACATAACAGCATTCTCATTTCCGGAACAAACAGGTGCAGCTACAATAGACGCAACTGCTCATACAGTAGAAATTGAAGTTGCATACGGAACAGACCTGACAGATTTGATTCCTACAATTGAAGTATCAGAAGGAGCAACTATTGATCCTTTAAGCGGAGTTGCACAAGATTTCAGTAGTGATGTAACATATACGGTAACTGCCGAAGATGGTTTAACAATTCAAGCTTGGATAGTTACTGTTACTGAAGCACCAAGCACAGAAACTGACATAACTGCATTCTCATTTGCAGAACAAACAGGTGCAGCTACAATAGACGCAACTGCTCATACAGTAGAAATTGAAGTTGTAAACGGAACAGACCTGACAGATTTGATTCCTACAATTGAAGTATCAGAAGGAGCAACTATTGATCCTTTAAGCGGAGTTGCACAAGATTTCAGTAGTGATGTAACATATACAGTAACTGCCGAAGATGGAGAAACAACTCAAGTTTGGACTGTTACTGTTACTGAAGCTTCTTCAGTAAATGACATTGGAGCATACGGAATAAGCATTTACCCGAATCCTTCAAACGGAGTATTCAATGTAAATGTTACCGAAACTTTCAATCTCGAAGTAATTGATATTACAGGTAAAATTGTTAAAACACAAGTTCTTGACAATAATACCAATACTGTTAATATTGCAAAACAAGGAGTTTACATTTTAAAACTCTCTAATAATAATACTTCTGTTACACACAGAATTATTGTTGATTAATAAATAAATGTGTATTTAAGAAGGGAACTTATAGTTCCCTTCTTTTTCTTATTTTAATAATAAAATTAAAAAAACCATGGGGAAAAATTTACAAGGATTTATTGTTTTAATAATAATGTTGCTTACAACTTCCGGGGCTTTCGCTCAATGGAAAATTGATGAAGGTTTCGAAGAAGGTGTAATACCCGCAGATTGGACTACTTATGATGAAAATAATGACGGATTTGAATGGATGGCGTATGAAAACACAACACATTCACATACCGGTACATGGTTCGCCGTTGTTAATGCAGAAGGTACTCAAGGACACGACTGGTTGGTAACACCACAGGTGTCAATTGATAACGGAGATTTTCTGATTTTTTATGCAAAAGCATGGTATGGCACCGAAGATATGAATGTAAAACTATCTACAAGCGGCAATGCTATTGTTGATTTTACTGTAACTCTTGATAATGTTGTCGGTTTAGATGATAATTATGCAGAATATACATACGATTTAAGTGCCTATGCGGATCAAGACGTTTATCTGGCTATTGAATGGATATTTGACGACTATACCTTATGCGTTGACGATGTAAAAGTAGGACAAGCACTTCCGGGTGATGCCGGTATGGTTTCAATAGAAGCCCCTCTAAATTATCAATTGGTAGATTCAAGCAGTTACCCTTCCGGAACAATACAAAATTACGGAAGTTCAGATATCAGCAACTTTGATATTATCTGTAAAATTTATGATGCCTCTGAAACAGAAGTTTATTCAGCCACAGAAACTCATTCCGGAACTTTAACTCCCGATGAAACAGCAACAGTTACTTTTGCAACTTCTTGGACACCGACAGAACTCGGATTTTATAATATTGTTATGTACACCGATCTAATCGATGACCCATACAATAATAATGATACACTTACAAATGAAACTGAAGTTGTAGAACATTTCGGTACAGGCGGACCCGACGGAATGGGTTACTGTTGGATTGACAGCCGGGAAACAGGAGGACCTGATTATAATTGGACAGAAATAAGCGGAACAGGTGCTTCTGCTGTTACTTACGGAACCGGTGGTAATTTTGCAGGCGACGACAATTTTTCTGAGCCTATTGATTTTGGATTTGATTTCCCTTTTTACGGTATAGACAGAACATTTTTTCATGTTGATATAAACGGTGAAATTTTACTGACATCAGATCATTTCTTTTACACACCATATCCTGATGACGGTTGGGATACTGACGGCAACTTTTTTAATTATTCATTCCCGATACCCGGAAATTCCTATTTCCCTACTCTTGTAGCTGTTTTTTGGGATAATTTATTTGCCGAAGAAGGAACAGGTGATGTTTATTACGAAACTTTCGGAACAGAAGGAAATCACTATTGCGTTGTTCAATGGAATAATCTTAGATTTGATGCAGGCTACCCCGGTACCAATACTATATGCTTCCAAGTTATTTTTTATGAAGCTACAGGTGATATTATTATGCAATATAAAAATGTAGCAAACGGGCAAACCGGAAGCGTATGCCCTCACGATTACGGACAAAGCACTACTGTCGGATTGCAAGCTGATAATACGGACATAGGGATTTGTTATCTCAGAGAACTTGTTGACGGCGGACAATATATTGGTATTGACCCTCCGGGCAATATGCTTTCAAACGAACTTGCAATAAGATTTTATCCGGGTGAAGATACACATGCTCCGGATATAGTTTATGAAGACGAACTCTGGAATACATTTAATAATACTCCTGAACTTTCTGTAACAATTACAGATATGCATGATATTGTAAATGATACACTTTATTATAATATCGGAAGCGGTTGGGTAGGTATTACACATTCAAGTTTTGAAGAACCCAATATTTATCATTATCAATTCCCTGAAATTACGAACAGCACAACTGTAAATTATTATTTTGCTGCAACTGATAACTCTGCAAATCAAAACAGAGGAACTCTTCCGGCTGATGCACCCGGAGAATATTATACATTTAAAATTTTACCTACTAATGATGTTGATGTCCTGTTTGCAACACCCGGAAATAAAATCGGTTACAACGATTATCAAAATATTGAATACCCGAAGTATACAGCAGCATTAGATGCCGCCGGTGTAACTTATGATATTTATAATTGGGCAGAATATGAAGAATATGATATTCCGGAAACATACAAGATCATATTTATTTACAGTAATTCTGCCACACATGATGAAAAACATGATACACTTTCCTTAGCATTGATAGAATTTCTTGAAAAAGGAATCAATGAAAATCCTAAAAATATTTTTATGGCTTCTGATAATCTTGCAAACTCAACACATGCAATAGGATACACAAGACCCTTAAAAAAGTTTTTTGATGCTTATATACGCGGTGGATTCTTAGTACCTGAAACTCCTCCGACTTGCGGTGGCGGCGACGGAATCGGCGGACCTGATATTTGGGAATATTCAAACGGAAGTATAATAGGATTGGCAGGGTCTCCAATCGGAACTGAAGATATTGAAATACCTGTTTATTCTGACAGTCCTGATAATCTTTTTAACAAAGATTGCCCGGACTCATATACAGATGTTACCAATCCTGAAATTTACTCTTGTTATTCATTTAATTTTGAAGACGGGCCTTTCAGCGGAGATGCTTATTCAAAAGAGAATTCTTGTGCCCTTTGGCTGGATAATTTAATTTATAAATCGTTCTTTATCAGTTTCGATATTTCCCAGTTTACTGATGATACTGATATTAATAATATGATAACCGAAGCATTAGAATGGTTTGGTTATGAGACAGATATTGAAAAAAATCCAATCTCTGAAAACGAATTTGTTACTGTATATCCAAATCCAAGCAACGGGGTATTTAATGTTCAAATGTTAAATAATAAATCAGCATATTTAAGCATGCAAATATTTAACATCCAAGGACAAATTATTTGGCAAAAAGAGTTACCAAATTCAATTAATTATACTGAAAATATTAATATCTCTAATTTTACAAAAGGTATTTACTTTATAAAAATAAATACAGGAAAAAAGATAGTAACTAAAAAAATAATTATTCAATAATTATTTGTCATGTCCTCGTAAACCAAACATTTACGAGGACTTTTTAAAAAAACTTTAATTCATATCTTACATATTCAACCTTTTAATAAATTATGAATTTATCGGAATCTAAAAACAAAAAAATTGCAATTATTTTATTGTTATTACTTCAAATAAATCTATGTATTTCCGTAACATATTCACAAAATCCGGAACCGGTTTTTATTGAAGCCGGTAATTTTGATATGGGTTATAATTACGATGAACCGGGAACTTGGTGGTATCCTACAGAAATCCCGGTTCATACGGTTTACATAAGTGCTTTTTACATAGATAAATATGAAATTTTTAAAACTCAATGGGACAGTGTTTATTTATGGGCTGTTGATAACGGATACAGCTTTGATAATGCCGGAGAAGCACAAGCTCTGAATCATCCTGTCTATAATATTAATTGGTATGATGTTGTAAAATGGTGTAATGCAAGGTCTGAAAAAGAAGGATTAACACCTGTTTACTATACTGATTTGACACAAAACACAATTTATCGAAACGGACAAATTAACCTTGAAAAGAACTATGTGAAATGGGAAGAAAACGGTTACCGATTACCAACTGAAGCGGAAAGGGAAAAAGCAGCCCGCGGAGAACTTGTTGCAAATCATTATCCATGGCCAAGTTCCGGCGGTACATATAATGATCATATTGACGGAAGCAAAGCAAATTATGACGGTAGCGGCGATCCTTATGAAACACAAATTGTTCAGACTACACCTGTCGGATATTATGACGGTAACCAAATACCTGCCGGAATTGATATGGCAAACGGATACGGTTTATATGATATGTCAGGTAATGTTATTGAATGGGTATGGGATTGGTATAATGATCAATGGTACAGTAATCCCGATGCAACTGAAGCTGATACAAAAGGACCTGATGATACAGGTGAAGGATGGAAAGTTTTAAGAGGAGGGTCTTGGCATACAGGTCAGGTTCACGGACTTCGTTGCGCACTCCGACTTCCTAATCATACACCGGATTATATAGGTTCAGCATTGGGATTCAGGAGTGTAAGACGAGATGTAAATAATTCAATAAAAATTATTCACCCGAAATATAAATTAAATAATTATCCGAATCCCTTTTACCGGTCAACAATTATCGACTATCAGTTACCGGTATCCGGTAAGATTGTATTGAAGATATATAATATTTTCGGGCAGGAAGTAAGAACATTGGTAAATGAAAACCAACCGGCAGGCAATTATTCCGTTGTTTGGGACGGAACGACTGACACCGGTAAAGCTGTCGGTTCCGGAATATATTTTTACCGGCTGAAAACAGGAAATGTTTCTTCAAAAATTAAAAAAATGTTACTTATAAAATAAACATGAAAAAAATTACATTTATTATCACAATAGTATTCTTTTCAGGAATATTATCAGCACAAAATTGGCAGGAAATTATAACATTAGCTTCTTCTGACGGTGTTGAAAACGATGATTTTGCTTATTGTGTCTCTATATCAGGAGACTATGCAATAGTTGGTGCTCACAATGAAGACGAAGATATTAACGGCGACAATTATTTACTTAATGCCGGTTCTGCTTATATATTTTTCAATAATGAAGGAGTTTGGGAAGAAATACAAAAAATTGTTGCATCTGACAGAGGGCAAGAAGATAATTTCGGCAAAGCTGTTTCTATATCAGGCGATTATGCTGTAGTTGGAGCTTTCAGAGAAGATGAAGATATAAACGGCGGAAATACTTTAACAAGTGCAGGTTCTGCTTATATATTTTTCAATAACGCCGGAATATGGGAAGAGACACAAAAAATTACAGCTTCCGACAGAGAAGCTGCAAATTATTTTGGCAGAAATGTTTCAATGTGCGAAAATTATATAATTATCGGAGCTTATGAAAACACCACAGATGCTTCAGGAGGAAATTCAATATCCAAAGCCGGTGCATCTTACATATTTTATAACAATATCGGAACTTGGGAAGAAACACAAAAAATTGTTGCATCAGACAGAGCTTTTGAAGATCGATTTGGTGCATCTGTTGCAATATCAAATAATTATGCAGTAGTTGGTGCTTATTATGAAGACGAAGACGAAACCGGTAGTAATACTTTGAATGATGCAGGCTCGGCTTATATTTTTTATAATAATGAAGGAACATGGCAAGAAGTTCAAAAAATTGCAGCATCTGACAGGGCAACCCAAGATTATTTCAGCAGTGATGTTGCAGTTTACGGAGATTACATAATAGTCGGGGCATGGTACGAAGATGAAGATGAGTCAGGTGGGAATACTATGGAAAATTCGGGTTCGGCTTATGTTTTTTTTAATAACGAAGGAGTTTGGGAAGAAACACAAAAATTAACTGCTTCTGACAGAAACATTCAAGATGTATTCGGACTGTCTGTATCTGTATCCGGAGATTATGCAATAATAAATTCATATAACGATGATGAAGATGCTAACGGAGAGAATTTTTTAGATTGTGCAGGATCTGCATATATTTATTATAATAATGCCGGGGCCTGGGAAGAAATACAAAAAATTGTTGCATCAGACAGAGCAGAAGGAGACCTTTTCAGTCGAACAGTTGCAATAGACGGAAACAGAATAATTTCCGGTGCCTACGGAAAAAATACTTTTACCGGTAAAATTTACTTTTACGAACAAGAACCAACACTTATAAAAACTCTGTCTCAAAACGATATTTTAATTTATCCAAACCCCACAACAGGTGTTTTTAATCTTAAAGCGTTTGAAAGCTCCCGAAATATCGGGACCGGCTCTTTAAGCGTTGAAATAACGAATGTTACCGGACAAATTATTAAACATTTATCAATTGATAATGAGCACCTTACACTTGATTTAAGTGAGCAACAAAAAGGAATTTATTTTATTAAAATAAAATCGAATAACCTTTTTATTATCAAAAAAATAATCAAAAATTAAAGCATAATGAAAAAAATAATATTTTTTATTGCCATAATTATTTTACCGTTTATTTCATTCGCTCATTCAGGCGATACGATATTTGTTGAACACGGAATATCACCCGTTATTGATGGAACAATTTCAGCCGGAGAATGGGATGATGCTGCAATATATACATATCAGGCAGGACTTACAGGACAAGAAATTACGGTTACTTTTTACATAAAGCATAATGGATCTGATACTTTGTATATTGCTCAAAATATGCCGAATACCTTAAGTGGTGATAGAGATTTGGTTTGGTTCGACATTCAAAATAACGGAGGTGCATCCCCTCAAACAGATGACTATATGCTTAATAAGTATCATATGGATGGCTCACCGACAATAGAAGAAAAAGGCACCGGCTCGTCATGGGATATAGTAACACAGAACGGATGGATTGTAGAACTGACAGGAGACGATTGGAGCAGTAATGTCGGACAAATTGAATTTGCTGTTGCTTTTTCAAAACTCGGTATTACACCCAACATACAAAAAACGATTGGCTTTGGTATTGCTTTCGGCGAATTAACAATACCTTATAATCCTTCCAGAATATGGAGTTGGCCAACAAACAGCGATTATTTAAATCCTAATTCTTGGGCAGACTTATTATTTTTTGACACTCAAACTAATATCAAAGAACAAAAAGAAATTCATAGTATAATGATATTTCCAAACCCCACAACCGGAATTTTTACAATTCAAAACCTTAAAGTGTCCGAAAAACCTTTAAGCGTTAAAATCACAAATATCAGCGGACAAATTATTAAACAATTTACAACAAACAACAGGCAAATGTCAATTGATTTAAGCGAACAAACAAAAGGGATTTATTTTATTAAAATTCTTTATACTGATCGAAGTCGAAGTAAAACTGATAATCAAATTTATACAAACAAACTTATTGTAAAATAGAAAACATAAACTATTAAATTTTAAAATATTCAGACATGAAAAAAATTACAATTATTATCATATTAGTACTCTTTTCAGGAATATTATCTGCACAAACAGCTCCTGATACAACATGGACACAAATGTACGCAGGCGGACTTTGGGAATGGGCATGGCAAACAGAACAAACAACCGACGGAGGATATATTATAGTTGCCGATACAGATTCTTACGGTGCCGGCGGTTGGGATATTTGGCTGATTAAAACCGATGAAAACGGTGATACTTTATGGACAAAAACTTTTGGAGGAATGTCTGAAGAACGAGGTCAGTCAGTTCAACAAACTTCTGACGGAGGTTATATTATTGCCGGAACAACAGTTTCCTTTGCAGATTCAGGATATGATATTTGGCTGATAAAAACTGATGAAGACGGGAATGAAACATGGTCGAAAAATTTCAACGGTGATTTATGGGACTGGGGTTATTATGTCCGACAAACAAACGATGGCGGGTACATTATTACAGGCTATACAGGTGATATTATGACAGATTGGAATGTTTGGCTGATAAAAACCGACAGAAACGGAAACCTCACATGGTCAAAAGATTACGGCGAAACCACCGGGGATTTTGACGTAGGACACTCTGTTGAACAAACACAAGACGGAGGTTATATTCTCACCGGATATACATATTCTTATGGTGCCGGCAGTAGTGATGTTTGGTTAATTAAAACAGATAATGTTGGTGATACTGCTTGGACGAAAACTTATGGCGGAACCGACCCGGATATAGGTTATTCCGTAAAACAAACTGTTGATAACGGATATATTATTGCTTGTCATACAAAATCATACGGAGAAGGAGATTATGATGCATGGTTGATAAAAACTGATGCAGCCGGCAATATAGTTTGGGACAAACCTGTCGGCGGAACGGAAGATGACAGAATTTATTCTGTTCAACAAACCGATGACAACGGCTTTGTTTTTGCCGGTTTTACAGATTCTTTCGGTGCCGGAAATTATGATATGTGGCTTATTAAAACAGCAAATAACGGAGATACATTGTGGACAAAAACTATCGGAAATGATAAATTAAACCGTGCAAGATCAGTTGTGCAAACTTCCGACGGCGGATATGCTCTTGCAGGAGATAAATATGACGGCCTTGATGATGGCGAATATAATGTTTATTTTGTAAAAATTGATCCGGAACAAGGTGTCAATATAAATGAAAAAAATCAAACAGAGTTTTCGCTTCATTGCTACCCTAATCCCACAAACGGATTATTTACAATACAAAACCTTAAAGGCTCTAAAAGACCTTTGAGCATTGAAATAACAAGTATTACCGGACAAGTTATTAAAAGATTATCAACTAAAAATGAACAATTAAAAATTGATATAAGTAATCATCCAAAAGGAATTTATTTTGTAAAAATTAAAACTGACGAGATTTCTTATACAGAAAAAATTATATTAATCAAGTAACCGGAATTAATGCAAAAACAAATTCATAAAATAAAAATTTATATCGGAGTCTTATTACTCGGAATTATTTGGGGTTCAACATGGCTTGCAATCAAGTTCGGACTTGATGAAGCTCCGCCGTTTTTTGCTGCTGCATTAAGATTTATTCTTGCTTTTTTGATACTGTTTGTTTGGCAGAAAATTAAAGGATATAAATTTCCGAGAAGTTTGAAATATTGGAGAAATACCGGATTTATTGCTTTGCTTATGTTTATTATACCTTATGCTGCGGTATATTGGGGCGAACAGTATATTTCTTCGGGCTTATCAGCTGTTTTATTTTCATTCCAATCATTATTTGTAGTAATTTTTGCACACTTTATATCAAAAAATGAAAAGGCCGGGATTCTGAAAATCACCGGACTTTTTATAGGACTGATAGGTTTATTTTTGATTTATAAAAGCCAAATTAATTGGGATATGATATGGGGTTTTGCAGGAATGTCAGCTTTATTGTTTGCTGCTGCAAGTGCAGCATTAGGACTTGTTTTATTATCAAAACAAAAACGTAAAATTGAACCTGTTCCGGAAGTAATGACACATCTCGGAATCACGGCAGTTGCATTTATTTTAATAACATTAATATTTGAAAAACCACCGGAAAATATATTTAACGGAAAATTATGGGTAAGTATAATATATCTTGCGGTTCCGGGTACTGCATTCGGATTTATAGTTTTTTATTGGATTGCAAAACATGCAACAGCTTTTGTTACTTCATTTTCAATTTTTATTTCTCCGGTATTTGCTGTATTTTTAGGATGGTTAATATTAAATGAGAATATAAACAGATTAGGAATAATCGGCGTTTTTTTAGTATTAATAAGCATATTTGTTACTCAATTTAAGAAAAAAATACATCTTAATTCGAGTGAAAAAAAATATACTAAAATAAAAAATTATAAAATTTTTAACAGATATAAAAAATCCGTTTGAAAGTCGCTCTCTCGAAATTAAATGTGATGATTTAAGAACTGATGAAGAGA
>JAUVIG010000532.1 GCA_030592825.1 Chlorobiota bacterium
ACAAAAAAAAATTGATGCAAAGGTTGTTATAATGGCCGGAGGAAAAGGAACACGTTTATTACCTTTTACGCAAATTATCCCAAAACCGCTTATTCCTGTCGGAGATAAATCAATGATAGAGGTAATAATGAAAGAATATAATAAATATAATATTTCTGTTTTTTATATTTCTGTGAACTATAAAGCATCAATGATAAAAGCATATTTTGAAGATATCAATCATAATTACAACATAAAATATATAAATGAAGAAAAACCGCTTGGTACGGCAGGAGCTTTGAAATTTGTGGAAAATGAATTTGAAAAACCTTTTTTTGTTACCAATTGTGATATAATCATAAAAGCTGATTATGCTGAAATATACAACTTTCATATTGCCGGGAAATATGACATTACCCTTGTTGCATCAATGCAACATTACGAAATACCTTATGGTGTTTGCGAAATATCAAAAGGTGGTGAATTATTGCAAATAAAAGAAAAACCGGAATACGATTTTCTTGTTAATACAGGAATGTATATATTAGAACCCAAAATATTAAATTTTATACCAGAAAACAAATTTTACCATATAACACATTTAATTGAAGCTGTTAAAAAAGGCGGCGGTAAAATCGGTGTGTTCCCTGTATCAGAAAAATCGTGGGTTGATATTGGTCAGTTAGATGAATACAAGAAAGGAATCCAAATTTTACGCAATTAAAAACTATGCCCGTTTTAGTAATAAATATCTTTTTTGACCTTGAAACACCTCCCAATGATATTGCAGATAAAAACCCTGTAATTTTAGATTTAGGCGGTAATTTCATACATAACTGTCAAACCTTTGACCTTGCAAATATTAAAAACTTTCATCTTCTGTATGAATCTGCATTAAAGGAATTTACAGATATCATTTCAAATTTATCAAATTACAAGTTCGGAAACAAACATATAAGAAATTTTAAGTTTTTAGATTTTCCGATATATTGGCTTACAGATATCTCAATTAAGCACTCTCACAGGCATTGGTTTATTAATTTACTTTTAATCAGAAAAATAATAAAAGAACAACCCTTGATATTAAAAAAATATTCTGCCGTTACTGTTTTAACAAAACGAAATACTCCTATTGTCAAGCTCTTTCTTAATGATTTATTATTTAACATTGATATAAATTTTGGTTTTGTTTTTACAGAAAAAATGCAGAACAAATATATATATTTTAAATTAATTAGAGGGATTATAAGCAACAGTTTTCAAATACTAAAACAAAAAAAAGATATAACAAAAGAAAAAAAATCCGGTTTTTTAATAGTATTTTCTAATAAACAGACTAATTACACTTATTCATTTTTTCAAAATATAAATAAGTTGGCAGAAAATTGCGGTAAAACCTTTTACGGAACACCTTATTTCTCTTTTTTTGACTATAGTAATGTTGACAATCTTAGGGTTGCATATTCAAAATTAAGTTTTGCAGAATTATTAAAGGTCGCGTTTCATATGCTTCTGACAAGAAGTAAAATCTATTTAATTAAATCACACAAAAATAATACAACAGCCCTTTATCGTTATTTATTAAAAAATGAATTGTTAAGTGTTTTCAATAACAAAATTGCATTTTTTTATATGTATTACGGCCTTATAAAATTAAGCAAAACCATTACTGAAAAAACTAAAGTTTTTTATGAAGATGAATTCTATGAAACCGGAAGAATTATATCAAAAGCATTTTCTACTAATAAATATACAGAAACATACGGTATTCAACATGCTGTAATTACAAAAGAACATACCGTTTATAACATTTCAGACATTGAAGTTACTAATAGTTTAAATTCTGATAAAATGCCAATCCCGGATAAATTTATTGTTTGGGGAGAGTATTTTAAAACTATTTTTTTAGAAAACAATTCATTAGATGAAAAATTTATCATCCCTGCCGGAAACCTTTCATATATAAAAAGCACTAAGAAAATTGGTTTTCAAAGTAAAAAAGCATCAAAGATATTGTATTGCTTAACTACAAAAAATATCTTTTTAAAAGAATTGTCAATCATTCAAAATTTATCCTTTTCAGGTAATTGTTTTGAAATTTCAATAAGATTTCATCCTTTGTGGAAATTCGATATAAATTTCCTAAACAAAAAACTTAATAATGCTGTTTTTTCAATTTCAGAGGAATTAAATATTGAAGATGCAATATTAAATTCAGATATAGTAATAACCGGTGCTCATTCAACTGCATTTATAGATGCTCTTGTGTATAAAAAACCTGTATTAAGATTAATTATAAAGTCCGACAGTATTCCTGATAATTTATCCGGAGTATACAATTGTCGGAATAATAAGGATTTCCGGAATAATTTAAAACATATTACTGAAAATTTTGATAAGAAAAACAAAATTCAAAATGAATTATTAAATCTTGATGAAACTATTTGGAAACAATTGATTTGCGAATAAGAATCAAAAAATAGCCGGACATAAAACTTTATTTGAAAAGATCTTTAATAGATATAGTTACAATCAAAATTAAGAAATGGAATATATAATTTCAACACAGCAATTTTGTAATTCAACAAAATTTGGAAATATCTTTTTCCAAGGAGATTTTAATATTACAAATGATAATCTTTCAATTTTAGAAGGGGATATAATTAATATCAACAAGTCAAAACTGAAAGTGTTTGACCAAAAAAGTATAATAAACAAAACAATAATTGGGAACTTCAATTATTTTCGTTATAACAAAATTACTAATAATTTTATTATTAAGAATGATAAATTCGGGACATTCCCTATTTTTATTTATCAATCGAAAAAAAAATTAATTGTTGCAAATAATTTATGGAAAGTCATACAATTATTAACAGATAATGAAATTGAAATAAATAAAGATTATTTCAGATTTTATATTGGTGTATGGGGAGTAGATTTAGACGAAAAAACAATCTTTAATAATGTTTCGGAATTAAGTGT
>JAUVIG010000206.1 GCA_030592825.1 Chlorobiota bacterium
AACCGTTTTCTGCATTTGTATAAACATTCATAGGTTCATTCATACCAAACAGGGCATCACCTCTTTTATTACAAAGTTGTTGCAAGAAAGATGTCCTGAATTTATAGTATTTTTCAGATATACTGCGAAAATGAATATCAATTGTATGTGAATTAATATAGATACTTTCGTTAAAACCTTTAACTGAAATAGTGTAAGACGGCCCGTAAAATATTTTTAATTCTTTTGCTGTTCCGTTACATTCAACATCTCTAAAAGGTAAAAATTGCAGAGGTTCTGCATCAAACATTAAAATTGACGGATAATAACTTTCCGAACTTATGATTTCATCATTTGTAGAGAGATGAATATAGTGATTGTCACTCCCTTCAGGTGTAACAACAATTTCATAATAGTTAACAAGATTACCCGGATCATTAAAACTTAATGTAATTTCTGAAAAAGGCGCTCCGCCATAAGTTAATCCGGCATAGCTAATCAGTGAAACAGAATCAATTAAGACACGTCCAGGAACAATATCATAACATGTAACTTTATTAAAACCGGTTTTTGACACTTCTAATTTGTATTCTTTTCCTGTTTGGGGATATACAGAACTTACATAATATTCTGCCGTATCTATATATTCCAAAGTATCAATTATTTCGTTGTTTTCAAATAAATAAACATCAGCATCGGGTATTATTGTCTTAAAATTACTTGTATCGAATATCGGAACACTGCTTGTTAATTCTACTATAAATTCTTGAGGATAGGGTGTTGTAAAAGGTGCAAATAATGAATTTACCGTAATAACCGGGTTTTTTTCCGGTATATCAATTTCTATGATTTTATCACATGAAATAAATGAAACAGCGAATAATAAAATACAAAATGATTTCTTCACAGAATAAAAAAAAATTATTGACAATAAAATGCTTTTGATAAATATGTTATGTGTGTATAGATTTAAAATAATACACACATAACAAAAAGATAGTTAAATTAATAATTTTTAATGAATATCCGCATACTTCCCCACTTTAATGATAGATTTTCTTTATTTACCAATCCCTAAAGGGAGTGAAGAAAATCAATTTGCTCCCTTTAGGGTTAGGGGTAAACAAATTGATTTTCAATCTGTTTAATTAACACTATGGGGGAGTATGCGGATATTCATTTTAGTCTTCTTTTATATCAATATCATAATCGTATTCTCCTTTATATTTTGTAAGCAATTTAAGTTTATAACCTACCTTACGATAACTTTTTTGGTAAATAATTCTGGATGTTCCGTTATAATAATCTTTATAAGACCACCACCGCCAAGCACACACTCGACATTTTTTATAACCTCCTTTAACCTTAAAACCTCTTCCATTGTTAGTAAGTTTAATATATATATTACCGGGTTCTGTCTTATATGTTCTGTAATAATATTTTGCCTTAGAATTACTTTCCTTTTCTACAACATTTAAAGAAATATTCTTAACATCAGATTTTGTATTTGCTCCTTTATATACAATTGTGATCCCTTCGCCGGTATCATCTGTATTACCAATATCTTCAATTAATTCAGATTCATCTTCGGTTTCTTCATCATTAATATCAACAGCATTAGTTAATAATGTAAATTTTGAATTATTCACAAATTCATTTAACTCATTTTCATCATTGCAATAAGCAACATAAAAAGCAGTATTCCCTTTTTTGTCAGAAACGGTAAACTCTTTTTTAAATTGTCCTTCATATTCATTCATAAATTCAGACACTCCTACCTCCTCAACCACAACTTCTTCTTGAGTCATTATTCCTTTCTTCTCACAACTCTGAAATACAGCCACTAAAGAGATGCTTAAAATAATAATTACTGTTTTTAAAAGATTTCTTTTCATTTTTAATTAATTTTGTAATTAATAAATTGTTTAAATTTTCCTTATCCTGAAAAGTTTGGTCGCTGATTACGGATAAGGTTTTTGTTTTGCTTATAGAAAGACAAAATTAACTCCCTGCAAGGCTTGTTCATGTTGTGAATTTGCTTTGCTTTTTTTTGGTCTTTATTACATATTTAGTTTTTAATGTTAGTAATTTCAATTTTTATCTAAATCGGATATTCGATTCGTCAGATCACTTGGAGTGGTCAGACGAATATTCGAAATTATTTTATAAACGCTCCGGTGTTCGCTTAAGGCAAACGACCGGAGATTTTTTGTTAATTCCAAAAATTTTCAAAAAGATTTTCGGGATATTCAAATTCGAGTAGTTCTGTGATGTTTATATCAAATCCTTTTGCAAGAACTATCAAAGAAGATATTTTAAAGTCGTACTCGCCTCTTTCGGTTCTGCCTACTTTTCTGATATTTGTATTACATCTTTTGGCAAATTCGGCTTGGGTTAATTTTCTTATTTCTCTCAAATGTTTTATGTGTTCACCAAACTTTATTAAGAAAACTTTTTTAGTGCATTCGTTTACGATTTTTTGCATTTTGGTGTTTTTTGGTTTTTAAACATTCCGGAGTTAAAAATCCGGAAGTCTTTTGGTTTTGTTTTGTAAAGTAAAATAAAATAATTTAAATATGCAAAGGACATAAATGTCCTTTATATATAATCCTGTACATAAAGTATGGCGTAATTTACTCGAAAAAATATGTTATTCAACATATTTTATTAATTCTTCCGGTATTGTGTGTAGGATGCAAATTTTTTATAAACCTGCAATAAAGGCATGTAAATCTTTTGGCAACGATTATACAAATTGTGCAGAAATAATTAAGTATTAACATTTAATCCTGATAATCACCTACAATATCATTTAATAAAATATCAGAATACTTTTTTTTATTTCTTAAAATTTCAACTGCTTTAAGAAATATTTCATCTTTTGTATTAATAATTTCATAGTACTCAGACTCACCCCAAAGGTCATTGGCAATTAAGGCTTTAATTTGTAATAATATTAATTCATTTTTCAACAAATTTTCAACATATTCCTCCTTTTTTTCATCATCATTATATAAATATGTTGCCATGTCATAAATTTCTTTATCGGAAACTTTATAATATTCATTAAATTTTTTAAAATTTACATATTCGGAATACAGTTCCTCTCTGTTATCATCAACATATAAATGAATATATTCATTGATTTTTCCGTTTTTTATTGTTTCTCTGAAAAAACACGGATATTTCAGTGTATCGACAGGAATATAGATATCAGGCATAATGCCGCCTCCACCGTATATCATCCTTTTATTATTTAAAGTATAAAATTTTAATGAATCAATATATTTTATACTGTCTTTATGCATTAATTCACCGTTAATCAATCGATCTTTTACTTCATTATTATATTCATCAACACCTTCTTTATATGATTTTTGTATATTTCTGCCGGAAGGTGTATAATATTTAGCAATCGTTAACCTCATCATTGAACCGTCAATCAAATAAATAGGTTTTTGAACTAATCCTTTTCCGAAAGAACGCCTTCCTATAATTATTCCTCTGTCCCAATCTTGTATTGCTCCGCTGAAAATTTCACTTGCAGATGCAGATCTTTCATTAATAAGTACAACTATTTCTGTATTCCTGTACTTACCTGTTTTTTGAGTTTTATATTCCTTATCAGATTGGTGAATACCTTTTGTAGATAATACAACAGTATTTTTATTAAGGAAAAGTTCTAACAACTTTACCGATACAAATAAATAACCTCCGGAATTATTTCTTAAATCTAAAACCAATTTATTAGTATTTCCTGTCATTAAAGTATCTGTGGCTTTATTAAATTCTTTAATAGTGGTAGCCGAAAAACGATTTAATCTGATATAAGCAACACCCTCATCTGTAAGGTATGCAGCATCAATGCTTTTCACAGGAATATCACCTCTTGTAATCTTAATCTTTTTTAATTTCCCGGTTTTTTTTCTGTTAATAAAGATAGTTACATCAGTTCCTTTTTCACCTGTTAAAAGATCTTTTATTTTATCATCTGTAATACTTGTACCGGCAATAATTTCATTTTCAACTTTAATTATCCTGTCTCCCGGTTTTAAACCTGCTTGTTCGGAAGGACCGTCTTTTACTGTTGACAATACTAAAATGGTATCATTTATTATATCATAAGTAAGCCCTACACCGACAAAACTTCCGATTAGCCCTCTGTTTATCTCTTCTACTTTTTCTTTTGAAAAATAAACTGAATGCGGATCAAGTTCTTTTAGTGTAGAAATAATTGCATTTTCAATAAGTTTTGCATTATTTACGCTGTCAACATAATAATTACTGATATTTTCAATAACTTGATTAAATTTATATATTTGTTCCTGATCAACTTGTGCTTGCGATAAGTTAAAAATTATCAGAAATATTATGATTAAAGGAATTATTTTTTTGTTTCGTCTCATTTCGTTTTAAAAATATTTCAACTATTTATATAACATATATTTTATTATTTTAGTTTTCAAATTTAAAAATAATGCCAAAATTATTTAAATTATTAATAATTCTCTTAATACCTGTAAATATTTATAGTCAAGACATTATATTTTTCAAAAACGTTGCATTTTGCAAACCCTTCATTTCCGATATGAGGTCTCCTCTTATAAAACTTGAAATTGGTTATTTAAATAAAATTAGTCCGTATTATTATAATGAAAATGTCAACTGCAGACCCTTTATTGAATCTCATCTCGGATATGACCTTAATATTTTCAGTATATCAAAAGGAAAATCAAAATTTGCTCTTAGTTTCCCCGGAGGAGCATCAACTTTAACAGATATGTTTGAAAAAAAAACAGCACCAGTTATAAACACCGATTATTGGTTCGGCAGTCAAATAAAATATATAGTATATCCTTTCAATAATACTAATCTGCAAATTAAAAATATTTCATTAAAACTACAACCTGTTTTCCATGAAAGCACTCATCTTGGTGATGAATTTGTTATACACGGATATTATAACATCCCTGAATTCAAAAGAATTAATATTTCATACGAAGCATGGTCATTGTCTTTTACGCTGAATGATCCCGATACAATAAAAGGAAATTTATTATCATTTAATGCAGGCATTCAAAATCTTTGGACAATTAAAGACGGATTTTATTTTGCTGACAGCCTTGAAGTTAAAGGAGCAAACATAGAGAACAGTCAAAAGACATTTGAATATCATTTTCTCATAAATTATAAAAGAACACAAGGATTTCTATGCTCAGAAAACCGGAATAACATCATTTCCTTACAAGTTCAAAACAGGATTCGTTTTAATTACGAAAATCCGGCACAAGAAAAAAGAGTATGGAGTATTAATGCTTATTTTGGTTGGATATTTAAAATTTCCGATTTGCCTTTCAATAATATCGGTTTTTTTATCAGATATTATTACGGATTAAATCCGCACGGCCAATTCAGGAATAGTAATAATTTTAGTTTTTCGGGTATAGGTATTGCTTTGATGTAAAGGTAATAATCATTTTTTACAATAAAATCGTATCTTTGCAAACACAATTAATTCAAATATGGAAAAGAATTTAACTACAAGTGTTTATACATTCAGCAAAATAATTGAGAATAATTATCTTTATATTGATAAGACAAACTATTTATATGATATTGTTAAAAATCCTATAGGTATTTATTTCTTATCCCGTCCGCGAAGATTCGGTAAATCTCTAACCCTTTCAACCTTTGAATCAATATTTTCAGGAGAAAAAGAACTTTTTAAAGGCTTATATATTTATGACAAAGTTTATGACTGGAAAAAATATCCGATAATAAATTTAAGCTTAAATAAGATGAGAGCAAAAACGACAGATGAATTAGAAGAAAATCTTGCACTTGCTGTTGATGATATTGCAGAAGAATTTAATATTAAAATTGAAAGGAAAAGATCATATCAAAAATTCAGTAAACTTATAACAGAATTATCAAAAAAAGAAAAAGTCGTTATTTTAATAGATGAATATGATAAACCTCTTCTTGATAATGTGAATAATAAAGTTGAAAGAGAAGGGATAAAAGATACACTAAAAGGTTTTTACTCTGTAATTAAAGCTAATGAAAGATATTTAAGATTTGTTTTTATGACCGGTGTGAGTAAATTTTCCAAAGTCTCTGTTTTTTCCGAACTTAATAATCTTGATGATTTAACTATGAATATTAAATACGGAACAGCTCTTGGTTTTACTCAAGATGAAGTTGATAAATATTTCGGAGAAAGTATAAAAAAAATAGCAAAGAAACAGAATAAAGATTTTAAAATTTTACGAAAAAAGCTAAAAGAAACTTATAACGGATATAAATTTTCAAAAAGAAGCGATGCTGTATATAATCCGGTATCTATAACAAAATTTATTCAAAATGAGGAGATAGAACACTATTGGTTTGAAACCGGCACACCTACTTTTTTATTAGAATTAATGAAAGAGCATAATTACAATTTAATGAATTTAGAAGCACTTAAATTAAATGCCGCCGCATTTTCAACTTATGAGATTGAAAACTTAATGGTAGAACCTCTCCTTTTTCAAACCGGATACCTAACTATAAAGGACTATAATGAAAAGGATAATCAATATACTTTATCTTACCCGAATTTAGAAGTGAAAAGTGCCTTTTTGAATTATTTAACCGATTAATATACCCCTGTAAATAAGGAATATGTGCCAAATTATATAATTGAGTTAAAAAATGCAGTCAGGGATAATAAAATTGATGAGTTCTTGAAAATACTGAAAGTATTTTTTGCAAATATTGAATATGATTTGCACATTAATAATGAAAAATACTATCAAACAATATTTTATTTGGTATTTACAATTCTCGGTTTTAGAATTTCAACAGAAGTTAAAACTGCTGACGGC
>JAUVIG010000559.1 GCA_030592825.1 Chlorobiota bacterium
AATAGGTATTGATTATGCAGTGCATTTTATTGAACAATATCGAACAAATGCTAAAAAGACTAACGGAGATATGGTTTTGGCAGCTCAAAAAACAATGTCACATGCCGGACGAGCAATTATTTTCAATGCAATTGTTGTAATAGCCGGTTTTTTAGTGTTGTTGTTTTCAGTCTTTCCGCCAAACAGAGAATTGGGAGCTTTAGTTTCTCTCAATATGTTTACAAGTTTTGTAGGAACTGTAACAATACTACTTGTATTAGTTAGTATAACAAAATTATATAACAAGAAAAAAGGAATAAAATAAATATTATTGAATTCAAAAAAGCTCTTGATAAAGCCCTCTTTTGCGGGGGTGAGGCTTACAAATTATTAATCTTTTAAATATATAAAAATGAAAAATTTAAAAATCACATCAATCGTAATTGCAATATTAATTAGCGGAAGCTTTAGTGCTAATGCACAACTCACAGGAAAGCAAATCGTTAACAAAGCTTATAACTTGCCTTCCGGAGATGACAAAACATCTACATTGACTATGACACTTCTAAATAAACAAGGAAAGAAAAGAGTCAGAATAATTAAACAATTTACAAAAGATATCGGAAGTGTAGAAAAAAACATAATGTATTTTCTCTCTCCTGCAGATGTAAAGAACACATCGTTTATGAACTGGAGCTATGACAGTAACAAAGCTGATGATCAGTGGATTTATTTGCCTGCATTAAAGAAAACCAAACGTATTTCAAGTGACAGTAAAAGTGATTATTTCATGGGTTCGGATTTTACCTATGATGATCTTGGCGATCGTAAATTAGATGCAGATAATCATAAACTTTTAAGAACACAAACTATAAACGGAACAGCATGCTATGTTGTTGAAAGTAAATCTAAAGACGAAGATTATATGTATTCTAAAACAATTACATGGATCAATAAATCGAACTTTGTCGGTGTAAAAAAAGAGTTTTATGATGAAGACGGAGATCTTTTGAAAATATTAACGATAAAAAAATCAGTGAAATTGTCAGGTTTTTGGGTTATTACACATTCAGAAATGAAAAATGTTCAAAAAAATCATAAAACATCTATAGTGTTGAGTAATGTGAAGATTAATACAGGTGTATCAGACTCGAAATTTACCGAACGCATGATGATGAGAGGTATATAAAAATGCTACAATGCTTTAATGCTTAAATAATTGAACTGTACATTTATTAAAGCATTTTAGCATTATATCATTAAAGCATTTTAGCATTATATCATTGAAGCATTAAAAAGAAATTAAAAAAAATGAAAATGAAAAAATTATCAATATTACTGTTATTGGCAATATTTACAATAACAGGACAGGCTCAAACAACTGAATATTCAGGATTTATGAGGAACTATACCGGCGTTTTATATGATTCCGGTGATTTCTCAATTTTACAGAATACCTTTAATTTTGATGTCTCAAAAACCGGAGATAAGATTGCGTTTAAAGTAAATCCAATGCTGTACCATTATTGGTCAGACAGTTTAAACCTAAATTTACGAGAAGCATATGTAGATCTTTATTTCAAAAATTTTGATATTAGGGTAGGAAAGCAGCAAGTTGTCTGGGGAAAAGCCGATGGTGTTTTTATTACAGATATTGTTTCTCCTCTGAATTTATCGGAATTTTTATTACCTGATTTTGATGAAATAAGAATAGGAGTAAATGCGGTTAAAATAGATTATTATCTCGGAAACAATACAATTGAGGCTATATGGATTCCGCAATTTACACCCACAATAATGCCTGCAGAAGGTTCAATTTGGAATGCAATACCGGATTTTCCTGCTCCGGCAACTTTTGATTGGTCAAAATCAATCATCAATCCAAGTCTTGAGAACAGTGAGTTCTTTCTAAAATATACTGCCCTTACATCTGCAATTGATTTTGAATTTATGGGAGGATACACATGGGATGATAATCCAAGCATGCATGTAGAGAAGTTATTTACTGTGAATCCTGCAACCATGCAACCAATGCTTACAGGTTTGAATATTACTCCTGAATATCACAGATTATATGTTGGAGGAGCATCATTCAGCACTGAAATTAAAGGAGTGATTTTAAGGGGTGAAGGTGCCTATTATAACGGCAAACATTTCCAAACAGAAGATCCTATGCAAGCTGATGCCTTAATAGAAAAAGATTATTTGCATTATCTCGCAGGTCTTGATTTTAATATCGGAGATGTAAAATTAAGTACACAGTTTATACAACAAACCATATTGGATTATGATGATAACATCGTAAATCCTGAATTTGAAAATACAATGACTTTTATGGCTCGTTATGACATGTTCAGAGAAACCGTACATTTGGAATTATTTTCATACATCGGATTAACCAATGAAGATGCTTTAATAAGACCAAAAATATCCTACGATTTTGACGACAGCTTTTCAATTCAATTGGGCTCAAATATATTTGTGGGAGAAAATGACGGCAGGTTCGGACAATATCAAGATAATTCAATGTTGTATTTGAAGTTGAAATACAGTTTTTAAGTGTAAAAAAAGTTTTTTATATCCTTTAAAAAGAATTTACCTTTGTTATTAAAAGCAAAGATGGTAAAATTTCTAAAATCAATCTTTTTCAAAATATTTAACTTTATCACCGGAATTTTAAAGTTTCCTAATTTAAAAAAAGGAGAAATTGGTATTCAGCTTGGGTTTGATATGTCTGCACCTGTTACTTCCGATTTATTTTTAATGTGTAAAAGAGCTTCTGAAAAAGGATTAATTAT
>JAUVIG010000430.1 GCA_030592825.1 Chlorobiota bacterium
GGTATGATGACATACAATACATTCAAGCATACGGAAACTACTTAAAAGTGTTTACAAAGGAAAAAATGTATATGATATCGGATACAATGAAAAAATATGAAACCATCCTTCCAAATGCTGTTTTCGTAAGAATTCACAAATCTTACTTGATAAACAAGAATAAAATTGAAAAAATGTTACGCAATAAAATAATTATCAATTCAAAAGAATTACCTGTCGGAAACAGTTATAAAAGAGTGATTGAATTGTTTCTTTAACGTTCTGTATTGAGAATATGAAAAGCCGGAGATTTCGGAACTCTTCTCTTTTAACTTACGATGAACTTGAAAAAGGCTACATGTCTTGAGATTATTACTGTCTTGCATGTGATTATTTTTCATTTCTCTTTATTGAAAAATCTGTCTGCCGGACAACCTAATTCTCTCTGCTCACAGTATTTACAAGTCAATTTTCCTCGGATAAATCCATTACCGATTGTTGTTAGTATTAGTAATAATAACAATGCAAATAACAAGATACAGTCAAATTTCATAATCAATAAAGTAATCCCGGTAACTATCGGTATCAATGAAATTAGAATATCAGGAATCATATCCTTAAAGGTCATCTCCTTTATACAAAATCTTGAAATATCGCCTTTTTTAAATTACAATGAACTAAGTCTGCTTTTTCCAAATCCGCAGGTCTTGCCCCGGTAAAAACAATTAATACAATGATATCTAATCAATCTGTACTCTAATATTAGAATATAAATCAAGTAAAAAATTGAAAAAATCAATCCTAATCTAAATATTATAACAAATCCAAGTCCGTAAATTGTTAATGAAACAAGGTTTGATAGTATCACAACCCAAATCGGATAGTTTTCATATCTTTTTACAGTATCCATATTTTAAGGATTTATGTTTTGTGGTGTTCTTTCAATTGCAGCATTCCGGCATATGCAAAGGTCGGGTTTTCGCTCTGTTTCCTTATACGCCGCCAATAAAGTTTAAAGATAGTAATTTACTTTTAGTTTACAAAAAACAATAATATTGTTGAGTAATCATCCGGATATAAGCGTTACAAGTGCAACGAATTTTAAACGTGATAATAAGGTAAATAAGGTTGTGTTCGTTGCGGGATGTTTTTCTGTTAAGGTTAAAACTTTAAAAATAAGGTTTTTACAGCATAAAAAACCTTGTTTTATTTTATTCCTAATACACTCGGACATTTCTTTCTGCATTCAAAGCATTTTTTAATCGTAAATCCCCTTTCAGTCTTAAAATTAGAAACAGGTCTACACTCTTTTTGAATCACAGTCTCTCCGGTTAAAGCATTTTGAGGACAATTATCCAAACATATCCTACAATTTGGCGGACATACTTCATAATCTGCCAATGGGTCTGATTCAAAAATTTCATTAGTTAATAATGCTCCAATCTGAATCATGTTGCCATAATCCTTATTAATCAGCAAATTATTTCGTCCAAGTTTTCCCAATCCGGCTAAATACCCTACGTGTCTGAGAGATAATATTGCGCGACCTTCCTGTTTATCATTATCCCAATACAAGTAAGGGTCATCTGTTGGTATTAATATGTTTTTTAGTCCAAGTTTGTCAAGTTCTGTAGAAATGTCATAAGTTATTAAATCCATTTTCTGCATTGCAAGTGTATTCACATGAGTAAAAGGTACCGGATTATCTGCATAGAGAGCCTCGGCAGGCAATTTAATTGCAAAAGCAATAACTGTCTCAGTTTTTGAATAGACATCTTTGGGATGAAACCCTTTTGGTGCATTCTTAAATCTATCTATTGATGCAACACCAAATAAATCTACCCCGTTATTAAATGCAACTTCTTTTATTTTGTCCTTTGTCCCCACAGTTCTTTATAAATTCCATGCAAAAATTCAACCTTTTCATTGTTTAGTTTCTTATATGTTTCGTCAATTAGCTCTGTTTCAAAATACAATTCAAATCTATTAGAATTATTCTTCGTCTCTAATCGTTTGTTTATTATATGTTCTTGCTGTATTTCCCAAATTGCTAAACCACCTTTTAAGATCAAATTCTTTCCGAAATCATGTTCAATTTTCTGATTCAGCAATCGAACATAGAAATCTTTAAGTTAGAATTTTATTTGCCCTCAACGAGGGCATCAAAATGTTTGCATCCTTTATTCTATCATTATTTCAGCTCTACGAGCTGTTCTTAACCTGACAGCTAATTACTACTATTTTGCCTGTTTTTTATATTCATTTTTGTGTGGTGTTATTTCATACGTTTTAATATTTTCTCTAATCTTTTTTTTTGTGACTCTTTTTCACATTCCGGAAATCTGTTTTCTAACAGTTGCACAAATTCCGGTTTGTTTTTATCAGTAATACATTCAAGAGTTCTTTCCGAATACATTGGAAGTTGCTTTATCGGACATTTCAATAATTGCTTCATCAACAAATAATTTGTTGTTTCAAAATATTCAGAATTTTTTGTCAATTTTATAAGAATTTTAACTCCGTTGTCAATTGTAATTACTGAACCGGTATCAGTAATTATCATTATTTTGTCGAGAACTTCAAATACTTCTTTATGTTTTAAGTCAGTAATTGTTGACAAAGCTATCATTCCGCCCCATACTAATCTATTATTCTTGCTGTCCAATAATTTGAAAAAGTCATTATGGTAATCTGCAATTAATTCGGGTTTACGATAGCCAACTTCGTATAAAGTATCAATACAATCACTCTGAATATTTTTGTCATTACTGTTCAGACTGGTAATTAGCTCCTTAATTGCTTCAATGTTATCGTGATTCGCAATTTCAGCAGCCAATTTTTTATTTTGCTCCTTATCTTTTCTGCCAATCGAACTTGATAATGATTTTAAAATGCTCATTTTATGCCTTTGTTTTATTTTTTCTTATTCAATTTTAATTCAATTCCTAAATTCTCTGATTTATTAATCAATTTGTTTTTCAACAGCTTGTTTTTCTCCTTTATGTCTTTTGAATCATCCGTTTGATTAGCGAATATAAGTATTTCTTGTAATTTATTTAAAGGTAATAAGGCACAACTTATACAAAAGAAACTCTTTGAGCGACCATCATCATATTTTGTAAGAAATTCAATCAAGATTTCTCTCCTTTTATTTTGCTGTTCTATAAAAGATTTAATCCCGTTATTTTTAATATATTCAAGATTAGGAAACACTTTCTTATGAGTTACGAATGAATCATATCCCTCCCTCTCTGAATCAAATCTTTTACAAGGGTAATCATTACAATCTGAACAGACTTCCTGTCCGTTTTTAACCACACAACATGTTAAAAATCCACAAGAAGGATGTTTTTCCTTAAAATTTTTTCCTCCGCAACCGGGGCATACAGAATCACCTTTTGTATAAAATCTCGGGCATAATCCACAATCAATACCGCAACAACCAATTGTACTGTATTTTTTCAAAGTTTTTGACATGTCTTGCGTTTTTTGTATTGTGCCGAATTTTCGTGTTTATCGTTTAATGCCACATAGCCTTTATGTGGTTTGAAGTCATCGTCTGTACAACGACTTTGGCGGGTTATCCGTCCGACTACTACGGGTTCACGCTTTCGCATTACGGCTTAATTATTTGAAACAACGTAACTTCAGCATCTTCATCACGGAATTATCTGTTCGCTTTTCTTCAGGGTGAACAGTCAATTGCCCTGACA
>JAUVIG010000017.1 GCA_030592825.1 Chlorobiota bacterium
AATAATGAGTTTCATCTGTTTATAATAATGAGTTTAATCTGTTTATTTTTTATTCTGTCATTTTACCATTCTGTCATTCTATCATTATTAAAACGCACTCTTTTCATCTTTGTCCTTTAATCTGTATCGAATATTTTCGAAAAAAATAAAAGTTCGTTTTATTACACTGAAATATAAAGTTAAATACAGTAATAGGGTATATATCCAGATGATTGCCAAATTTACCCAATATGTAGGATAGTATTTTCCGTCAAACAGTTTCTTTTTGGGAGCATAAAAATGTGAAACAATATATTTATGAGGATATTTGTATATCATGTCAGTTCTTTGATAAAGTTGTCCGTCGTATTCTAACATCTTTTTCAATTCATTATTATTTGTTAAAATATCTTCTAAAGCTTCATTATGATAGTCTCTTTTTGTTTCAATGTAGATTTTATTCAGTGAATCTGTTTTAGTTTGCGAAAAGATATAATTATCTTGTTTTTGTTCAGCTAAATTATATCTGTCGATATAATATTGTTTTAAAGCAGATAAATAATTATTCAGGCTCTTAATTAATTTTGGATTGAAGTTATCAATATTTATGTTGTTTACATTAAAATCAGGTTTAACTTTTTTATTATATTTTATTTCTTTTGTGATTTCATTTCTTAAAAGTTCAAAGTTTATAATAATATCCTTTTGTTTTTTCGGGTCGTCTATATGCCTTTCATAATAATCAACTCTGTTTTTCAGATCATTAATAATCATATCTTTTTTGAAGTTGGCTTCATGTTTAATTCTCTCGAATTTATATAAGGGCTCTTGGTATTTATTATTAGTAAACTGATTGACAGCCAATGCTTCATACGACCATCTTGCTGTAATGATTTCACCGAACCAAGGAACAGAACCGGGTTTAGTAATGTCAGGATTTAGTTTTTCGTATCTCACAATGATACCGCTAAGCACAATTTGCGGAATTATTAAAAAAGGAATGATGATATAGATTGTAACAGCTGTTTTGAAACCGTCTGAAATATTTAATCCCATTATTACGGAGAATGCCCAAGTTGAAAACAGGATCAGCCAGTATTCAAAATACATATCTTTTATTTCAAGAATATAATTTCCTATAAATGTAAATGTTAATGCTTGATAGGCAGATAATGCAAAGAGTATGAATATTTTGGATAAAAGATAACTGTTGCTGCTCAAATTCAAGAATGATTCTCTTGTTCGGATCTTTCTGTCTTTTATTATCTCATCAGCACTTATTGTTAATCCGGTAAATAATGCAATAATCACAGCCATGAATATATAAACAGGAATATTATCATTTTCGCTGAAATTATAACCATATTGATTATCTACTGAAATATTCAAGTATTTAATGATCTTAGCCAACAGGAAAGCCAAAATCGGTGCTTCAAACAGGTTTATTATTAAATATTGTTTATTTGCCAGTTTAGATAATACATCTCGCTTTGAAAAAATTAAAAATTGTTTAAATTTATTTGGAACCTTGAAAGGAATTGCAGGCAACTTTTTTGTTTTCTTTTTCTTTTTCTTTTCAGGTTCATTTTTTTTTTGGCTGTATGTGTACCATTCACGAGGTTTAAATTTCCTTGTAGAAGTTACATTTCCGTATTCATCCAATATTTGAGACTCTAAAATATCAAATATCTGTTCAGCATTAACGTTACCGCAAGTATGGCATTCGCTTTCACTCCAGTCTGCTTGCTTGATCCTTGATTTAAAATATACCAGAGAATCAACGGGATCATTGTTGTAAACAATATAACCGCCTTGATCCAGTATAATTAAACGGTCAAACATTTTAAAGATGTCTGAAGAAGGTTGATGAATAACAACAAAAATCAACTTTCCTCTCAGGGTGATATCTTTAAGAAGATCAAGAATATTTTCAGAATCTCTTGATGAAAGTCCCGAAGTAGGTTCATCAAGGAAAAGTATTGCAGGTTCTCTGATAAGTTCCAAAGCAATATTAAGCCTTTTTCTTTGTCCTCCGCTGATTTTTTTATTTAACGGACTACCGACTTTCATGTCACGAATATCATAAAGTCCCAAATTCTCAAGCATTTTTATGACTTTCTTAAGAATCTGTTTTTTTGAGAGACCACCAAAACAAAGTTCAGCATTAAAATATAAGTTTTGAAAAACCGTGAGATCTTCAATCAGCAGATCGTCTTGAGATACATGTCCTATAATACCCTCCAATTTTTCTTTATCTTTATTTACGTCAAAACCGTTGATTAGTACTTCTCCGGTTGTAGCCGTATAATTTCCGTTTAGAACATTCAACAGAGTAGATTTGCCTGAACCGCTTGCACCCATTATACCTACAAGTTTACCGTTTGTTTCGGTAAAATCTGTTTTATGAATGGCTTTTTTCCCGCTTTTAAATTTGTAAGTTAAATTATTTACTTCGAATGTCAATTTTGTTTTGTCGTCTTCTTCTTGCAATGCCCGTACAATATCACTGAAATATATTGGATGACGTTTTACGTCTCTGATGGCCGAACCTGAAGACAAAGCATAAACACGATCTTTAAGAATAAGTTGTCCGTTTAGGTACAATTCTTTTAATCCGTAGTATTCAAATAAATACATATTTGATATCAGACTGTGATAAACTATGATAGGTTCATCTAATGCTTTTGCCTTTAAATATTTTACTTTTTTATTTTCCGGATCGTTTTTATGAATAACAAGAATATTATCAATATCGGGAACAGCATTTTTTGTGTTTAGAATAAAACCAACTAAACGTTCATATTCATTTGTAGGGATATGAAATGTATCTGCAACAGTTTTTACAAATTCAAATTCTTGGTTACTTGCTTTTCCTTCTGAATTAATAAATTCCAGAAGTCTTATTAAAACAACGATTTTTTGTTTAAGTGAAAGTTCTTTGTTAATGAGTGTGCAAATTGTTAATACTCTTACAGAACTTGCAGCAATTCTTTTTCTTCTTTTATGGTTTGCTCTCTTCTGATGTTCGTGATAATAGTTATCAAAAACTATAAGGTATTCATGAACTAATTCTTTATTTAATTGTTGGTTTAAGAATAATTTCACAAGCGGCCTGCGGCTTCCTTCATCACTGTCCGGTCGGGCAATGATTGCGAATAATTGCATTAGTGCTTTTAATATACTTTCACTCATAGGTACTTGTTAATTTCTGTTTTTTTTTCAGGAAATGAGTTTTATTTTTTTAAACCGATTAATAAAACTGCAAAACCTGATTTATTATTCTTGTTTATCAATTCTGCTTCAATAAAACATTCAATAGTTGAAGCAAATTGAAAATCCCAATAATTCACATTGTCATATTCAGAATTTCTGAACAATTCATTCCTGTATTTATCATAAACAACAAAAATCAAGCTGTTTTCTTCATCCCCGCCGCATGTGATAATACGGTATGTATTTCCTCCGTAAAATAAAACACTGAATTCTGCAATTTGGTCTCCAGTGATAAGACTTAAATATTGTTGTCCGTCAGATAAATATTCATCACTTAAATATTTTTCACATTGATTCATCACAGAATCTAATTGTGCTGAAGCAAAATTTTGTGTAATGATAATTATTAAAATAGTTAATGAAATATTTTTTAATACCGGATTCATATAATTTTCAATCAAATTTATTTTACAATAATATCTCTTATTTTTTGTATTTTATATGTAATTTCTTTAAGTGTTTTATCTTCAATTTCTATATCGGTGTTACTTAAAATAATAGTTTTCTTCTCATTCGGTAAAACTATGTGTTTGTCATATGTATATGTAATCTTAACTTTTTCAAAACTGATTTGAAGATTAGATAATTTATTGTATATTTCATTTGTACCTAATGTATTATCTGTATTATAATGAGATAAGAGTTTTAAAATATTATTCAGAGAATATTTTTGTTCTCCTATTCTGCTGAGTAACATTTTATTTTTTTGTTCTTTGGAAATCTGAGTCATAATATATAAACTTTCCACCCAACCTCCGGTCATGATTAATACAGCAACTTCTCCTCTGTCGTTATCAGATAAATAAGTGTCAACTTCTCTGTATGCTTCTGAAAAAATACGATTTAAAGAATCTTTATTTTGTTGATTTTCTTCTAATTTGTATAATATTTCTTCTGTAAAAGTATTCAGTATTTGAAGTTCGGAAGATAAACTTCTGACAACTTTTATATATCCGGCAGTATGAGAAAATTGTTCATATACATTTGTATAACCCAGATCAGCAATATAGATTCCTAAGTTTAAAGCCTTTTTTTCTGTTGTTGAATAATTCAATTTATTTTCTGTTGAATTCAAAAGATCGGAATTGTATAATGAAGATGTTTCTATAATAAGATCAGAAATGTGAAAAGGGGACGGAATACTGAAAAGATTATTTTTAAATTTGAAAGTTTTACTGACAGAGTTATTTATATGATCATTATTCCCGTCATTATTCCTGGAATCTTCGCCTTTGCAATTTATCATTGAAATTATAATGATAACAGTTAGGGATATGAAAAGTAAGTTTCTTTTCATCAATATTTTTTTTCTGTTAAATTAATAAATTTTGCGAATTGTTTACAATAAGTAATTTAAAATTTACATATTGTAAACAAAAAACAAGCCAAAGGCAAATATAAGAAAAATTGTTTTATATATTGGTTTAAGTAAGATTAACCCGCATTATTCATGCGATTAGCTTTGTGTAGATGCGAGGCGTCGAAACCCGCAGACATATTTTTTATATTTCAAGGGTTTTGCAACAGCCTGTCCCGAACTTGATTCGGGAAAGCATATGCACAAAGATAATTGCAAGCGACACCCAAATTTGAGTATGTAGTTTTATTGTGTATTTACACATAATGAATTAACAGACTGAAAGTTAGTAGCATTATAATATTGAAGTAGTGAATAATGCGGGTTAAGGCAAGCTCTGTTAATTCCCGAAGGGTTTTCAGAGTTTCTCATATACTTCTTTTATTTTTTTTGAATTATCCTGATAGTGTTTCATCCGCCTTAGGCGGATCATCGTCTATGAAAAAATTCTGAAAATCTTGATGCAAATTAATTTATAGAGCTTGCCTTAAGTCTATTAGATTACTTGATTTGTTCTTTTTGTTTATTTAATTCAGTAATAATATCCGATAGTTTTTCCCATTCTTTCATATTTTTATCAAGTGATCTGTTTGCTGTATCAAATTCAGAGAATAATAATTGATCTGAAATTTCTTTTCCTGAAGATAAAATTTTTTCAGTTGATGCAATAAATGTTTCCAGTTCTTCGATTTTGGATTCTACTTCTTTAAATCTTTTTGTATGTTTTCTTATTTCTTTTTCGAGTTCTTTTCTTTTTATATAAATTTCTTTATTATTGGAAGTATATATTTGTGCTTCGGCATTTTTAACGGGTTCAGATTTTTTTTCAATTGACTTAAGATTTTCCAATCGTTTCTTTTTTAAAAATAAGTTAATATCTCCGGCGTGTTTCTTTATTTTTTTATTTCCGAATTCATATATTTCATCTGTTAATCCGTCAAGAAAATATCTGTCATGAGATACAACAAGCAAAGTTCCGTCATATTGCATTAATGCATGTTTTAATATATCTTTGGAATACATGTCAAGATGATTTGTAGGTTCATCAAGTATCAACAAATTATACGGTTCCAACATTAACTTTGCCAAAGCTAATCTTGATCTTTCACCACCGGATAAAACAGATACTTTCTTATCAATATCTTCACCTTTGAATAAAAAGTTTCCCAGTATATCTCTGATCTTTGTTCTTATATCTCCCACGGCAATATCATCTAAAGTCTCAAACACAGTTTTTGATTCGTCTAAAATTTTGTCTTGGTTTTGAGCAAAATATCCGATTTTAACATTGTACCCGTGTTTCATATTTCCTTCATATTCAAGTTCACCTTTTATAACACGTACTAAAGTTGTTTTACCTTCGCCGTTTTTGCCAATAAATGCTATTTTTTGTCCTCTTTCTATTGTTAACCAAATATTTTCCAAAACAGCTTGTTTTGAGTATTGTTTTCTTAGGTTTTCTATGTCAACAACAATATCACCTGATCTTGGAGCTTTCGGAAATTTGAAACTTAAATTTGAAATATCTGTTTGGTCAATTTCAATTCGTTCAATTTTTTCAAGTTGTTTAATTCTGGATTGCACTTGAACGGCTTTAGTTGCTTTATATCTGAATCGCTCAATAAACTCCTCAGTATCACGAATCATTTTTTGTTGATTATTGTATGATGCTGTTTGTTGTTCTATACGTTCTTTTCTTAAAGATTCATATTTAGTGTATGCTGCTTTATAGTCATAGATTTTTCCGGTTGCAATTTCAATTGTCCTGTTAGTTATGTTATCTAAAAACATACGATCATGAGAAATTAATACTATGGCTCCGGGATAACTAATCAACAATTGTTCAAACCATTCAATTGATTCTATATCGAGATGGTTTGTCGGTTCATCTAATAACAGCAAGTCCGGTTTCTGAAGTAATATTTTTGCAAGTTCAATTCGCATTCTCCAACCTCCGCTGAATTCTGCAACATCTCTTTCAAAATCAACATCTGTAAAACCCAGGCCTTTCAATGTTTTCTCTGTTTCAGCAATATATGTATTCCCGCCTGAATTATTAAAAATATCTTGCAGTTTGTTAATTTTTTCAATTATTGATAAATAAGCATTGCTTTCGAAATCTGTCCTTTCAGAAAGTTCAATATTCAACTTATCAATTTTTTCAGGGATCGCAGTAATATCTTTGAAAACAGATGCAGCTTCATTAAATACTGTTTTTCCTTCAGGATAAAGCATTTGCTGAGGAAGGTATCCTATTGTTGTATCTTTGGGTATGGAAACAATACCGGAATCAAACTCTTGCAATCCGGTAATTATTTTCATTAAAGTTGATTTACCTGCACCGTTTTTTCCCGTCAAACCTATACGGGCTTTTTTATTAATAACAAATGAAATATCTTTAAGCAACAGGATACCGCCAAATGAAATATTTATTTTATTTAATGAGAACATTTAATGTAATTGAAATGCTGCAAAGATAAATAAAGACTAATATTTCAAAAATAAAACTTATTGAAGAAGGCAAATACGCTCATCCGTTTTTTTGGAGTCCGTTTATTTTGATTGGCAAGTAAAAGTATGTGATAGTATCAAACGAAATATGCAAAAACTGTTTGACGGTATCAAATAATATCTTATATTTGCTAAATGGAAAAACTTATTTATCAATATAATCCTCATTGGGAAACCAAAACAGGAACGTATAATTATTTTGAGCGAAAAAATATTTTACAAAAACTAATCAATGAACTGCAAAATAAGCAAGTTATTCTTATAACAGGCTTACGAAGAATAGGCAAGACTACCTTAATGAAAATGTTGATTAATTATTTGATTGAGACTAAGGGTGTTGAATCTTCAAAAATTCTTTATGTCAGTTTAGATAATTATTTAATTGCAAAAAACAGCATTATTGAAATAGTAGAAACTTTCCGAAAAATTCACAGATTGAAATATGATACTTTTGTTTATCTTTTTTTTGATGAGGTAACATATCAAACTGATTATGAGATACAATTAAAAAATCTGTATGACTTTGGAAATTGTAAAATATTTGTTTCGTCTTCAAATGCTTCTTTGCTGAAAAGCGGAAAACCGTATCTTACCGGACGTAATCGAATTTTTGAATTACTGCCGTTAGATTTTAATGAATATCTGCAATTTTGTAAAATTAAACTTCGTAAATCAGATACGCACTTACTGCCGGGGTATTTCATGCAATATCTTAAAACCGGCGGTATTCCGGAATATGTATTACATAATAACGTTGCTTATATTCATGAATTAGTTGATGATATTATTTATAAAGATATTGTGGCACAATATCATGTTCGTAATCCTAAAATTTTGCAGGATTATTTTTTGCTCCTTATGGAAAGAGCAGGCAAACAAGTAAGTATTAATAAGATGGCTTCAATACTAAACATTTCAACAGAAACATCGAAAAGATATTTACAATATTTTTCTGACAGTTTTTTGATATATATTTTAAACCGTAAAGGAAAAATTAACGAACGGCTGCTTGCTCCAAAAAAAATTTATGCACCGGATATCGGTATCAGAAGTTTTTATACCGGTTTCAGAGACATCGGCAGTTTATTTGAAAATTATGTTTATCTGAAAATTAAACATTTGAAACCTCAATACATATATCAAGATGCTGTTGAAATTGATTTTATTACAAACGAAAACGATTTAATTGAAGCAAAATTTCACGACCAAGTTTTATCGCCCAAACAACAAAAACTATTTGATAATTATAATGCAAAACAAAAATTTATAATACGAACTCACGAACAAATTGAAGAATATTTAACCGGCAAGCAAACGAAAAATCTTTGAGCGTTTTCAAAACCTTGAAGCATTTCAATAATTACGGCAGTCATTTTCGAAATGCAAAACTGCACTTTGTCCGGTGTTTTACTTTCAACGAGGGCTTTGTTGTTCACCAACAGGCATTACAAACAGGCACTTAATCTGATTACTTTTCAAAAACAGTCAGAACCTTTTCTTCACTTTCGCCTGATTCATCTTGTTTTATAATATGAACAACAAATTTTGTATCTTCTTCAATAAGATAAATTGTTGTTGATAATCCTGCATGAAATCCGCTGATAATTTGTTCGGCATTTTCCGGAATATCAACAAGAAAAACATCTTCTTTTGAAACTTTGCTTAAACCTCCTTCACAAATATAAAGATCAATTTTTTCACCCTTAAATTCGGAAGTAAGTTTGGTTTGAACTATTTCTTCAGAATTAATAGTTTCAAGTAATAATTCAGGTTTTTCCACAGGCTTTTTATCTGTAAGATTTTCCTCAACAATAACAGTATCTTCCGAAGTGGAAATATTATTATCGTTTTCTTCGGAATTACAAGAAATAATTAATACAATCGACAGTAAAATAAATATTAAATGTTTCATATCAATAAATTATGTTTTTATTTGAACAATTCAAGTGTTTCATTAATTTTGTGGAAGTACTATTTTTTTGCTAAATATACAAACTTTCTGCATAAGAGCCAAAATCAAACAAAATTTGTAACTTTGTAATAAAAAATAATGTTCATAAGACTTTTATTAATTTCATTAATGATTTTACTGTTTTATTTCGGTTACAAAGCATCGGAAAAGATAAAACGTAAAAAGGAAAAATCAAATTCTGATTTAAAATTATTAAAACCACGTAAAGTAGGAATAATTAAAGAATATAAAATTCAAAACAGCAAAGATATTATTCAAAGTATTATTAATGCTCTGGAAGAGCACAATCCCCGGATTATTCGTTCAACAGAAGATGAAGCTCTCATATATTTTTCCGATTCCGGTGAAACAAAATATAAAGGTATGGTTAATACACCTGATGAAAAGATGCCTGTCAGAATTATTTTAAAAGTCAGGAGTAAAGTATTATCAGTTCAATTGGATGAAGATTATGAAAAACCGATGTTTGTTCGTACCGGGAAGAAAATATTTCGTGAAAAATATATAAAAGCGTTTAATTATTATTTGAATATTATTGAATCAAGTTTTGACAGATTTGAAACGGATTATTAATCAGTAATTATAAAAGTTTAACCCATATCTTCTTTTTTCTCTTTCAATTATTTTATCAAATTTTGTCGGATAAGGTATTTTGAATACAAGTTCTTCTTTTGTATTCGGGTGTAAAAATTCAATTTGCGTTGAACATAAAAACAAGCCTTTACCTTTTAAAATAAAATTCTCATTTTTATATAAGTTATCTCCCAAAACAGGGAAATCTGTTTTGTAACAATGTATCCTGAGTTGATGAGTTCTTCCTGTGATCGGTATTAGTTCAATTAATGAGAGGTGTTCAAATTTTAAAGAGGCTTCTGTCATAATTAATTTGAATGAAGTACAGGCTTTTTTATCGTTTACGGGAATATTAATTTCGCCTTCTATGGGTGTTTTCCCTATTACAACTGCGGTGTATTTTTTTCTTACTTGCTTTTTTTCAAATTGGTCTCCCAAATTTACTTGAGTATTGCGTGTTTTTGCTATAAGCAACAGTCCTGATGTTTGATTGTCCAATCGATGAACCGGTTTTGGTTTTATCAAGGCATCTTTTTTTTTCGATCGTTTTATATTGAATAATAAAGCATTCTCAATTGTTCCGAACTCGTTTCCGCTGACGTTTATTCCGGGCGGTTTATTTACAACTGCTATATATTCGTCTTCATATATAACATCCAATTTGAGTTTAAATACTTTCGGATCAGGATTTTTATATTCTGTTAATTCAATTATTTGTCCTTTAGAAATTTGAGTTCCTGTTGTACCCGGTTTTCCGTCAATTAGTATTAATCCTTTTTTAATTGATTTTTTAACTGAGGATTTTGTAGGTAAAAGCGGGAAAATATTTACGATATAATCACTTAATCGGACAGTTCCGGTGATATCTTCTTCTACTTTATGGCTGTGTATTACTTTAATGGTTCTACTGTAATTTTATTGGTAATTAATTATTTTATGAATGTACTAATATATTTACGTTAAAATGATTGGCTCTATTTAATGAAATTGTTGCTGTATATTTTTGTTTTTTAGTTTATCTTGTTAAAGAACATTCGCTTTAATTGTGTGAAAACGGTTAAAACCGTTAGGATGATTGACTGTATTTTATTATCCCAAGACTAAAGTCTTGGGTTAATATTTTAAATTACAACCCACGACTTTAGTCGTGGTTATGACAAAAATATGAATAAGATTAACCGTTTTAACGGTTTTTGTTAAAAATAAATATGAAAATAATAAATTTATCTAACAACAATTTCATTAAATAGAGCCAAATGATTAAATGCTTTAATGATTGAATATTTCAAATTGCAATATACTTGAAATATAAATAGTTTGTATAACATCAAGATGTGTTTTTGCAATTAATACTTTATTTTATCATTTTAGCATTTGTCAATGTTCCGCTAAATTCGTAGTAGAATTATTTTTATTTTAGATTAAAACAATTAAAACAGATAATCAAAAACACCCAATAGTTCCAATCCTGCCCCTAATAAGACAACTAATAAAATATATCTTACGAATTTCGGACCCCAACTTACGGCAAATTTGCTTGCTGCAAATGCTCCGAGCATATTACCGACGGCAAGTATTAATCCTAATTTAAAATCAACCTGATCGTAATAAATAAATACACCGAGTGCAAAGATCGTATATAATAATACAATGAAAACCTTAACAGCATTTGCTTTAACCAGATCAAAACCTGCACCGAGAACAAGGCCGGCTAAAAGAAAAAAACCAACACCGGCTTGAATAAATCCGCCGTAAATACCAATAAAGAAAAATATAATGATTTGAACAATACTCGGTTTTGTTTTAACTTTTCCTGCTTGCCCTTTAATCCATACCGAAGGTTTAAATATCAGCAGAACAAACATAAAGATCAATAAACAAGCAATTATTATTTCCATAATTGCATCATTAAGTTCAACAGCAATTTGGGCTCCGATTAAGGAACCAATAATTGCAGGTACAGCAAGCCAAATACCGTCTTTAAATTCAAAAACTTTTTGTTTTTTAAAACTTGTAACGCCTACAATATTTTGTAATAAAATTGCAATGCGGAGAGTCCCGTTTGCAACATTGGCAGGTAATCCGAGAAACATTAAAAAAGGCAATGAGAAAAGAGAGCCGCCGCCGGCTAATGTATTTATAAAGCCGGCTGCAAATCCTATTCCTATCAGTGCCGTAAGATTCCAGTCCATATATTAAATTTGGTACTATTATAAGTTTAGCGGAGCATAATAATGCTTAAGTGATATAATGCTAAATGTCATAATAAATGTCTATTGCTGAAAATGCTTTTATAAAAAAACAAGATACTGTTCAAATATTTTATTCACATAATTACTAAGGATTGTAAAATATTTAAGCATTGTAGCATTTAATCATTATAGCATTTGTTAATTTAGGGATAATCCCTTCTTATTTAATATAAATCATTATTTACAAAAGGTATCAGAGCTAAAATTACAGCTTCTGAATAATATTTTGCTCTGTTCGTAATATTATTTGTTAAAATACCGACAGCTCCGTTTTTCTTTTTAGAATCTTTAAGTCCGAAAACAATGTCGTCAGCTTCGCCTAATTCAATTCCTTGATCAATAAGTTCACTGATTTTTTTAGGCAAGAAAAAAGTTGCAGTTCTTGCTTTACCTGTTTTGTTTTTTGATTTGATATATACCCAAGCAAAAGCTTCCGTTTCTTCTTGGAATTTGTTGATTCCGCCTTCAATTCCCACCCAAAAATCGCCTGTTGGTTCTGCTTGAAATGAAAATTCAGTACGATTTAATGCTCCTGTAAAGGTATCTTCATTGTTCATTGGTTGATCAGATACACCGGATGGTGCAGAAATATTTTTAAAAACAAATTCCGTTTCCGGAAAGATTTTTTTAAATCCTCTTTTTACGGCTTCAATTTTAACAGGGCTTTGAGATGCTATGATAACTTTTTTAACCAAAATATATAGATTTGAATCCTCAAAAATAAAAAAAATGAACATTAAATCTTAATGTTAATAACTCTTTTTGTTGTTATGAATGAATAAGATTACTTTTGATATCCTGTAAATATAACAAAATATTTAAACTGAAAAATTATATGAAAATTGCAGTAATTGGATTCGGAGCGGCAGCCATCGGATTCATTGAAATAATGAAAGAAACGGATCATGAGATACATGTTTTTGAAAAAAGTAAAGATATTTATTCCTCAAGCATTTCAGGCATAAGAGCTGACGGAAAATTATTTGTTTCAAAGGAAATGGGCGGTAATATTGATGTTGATTTGAAACTACAAAAAAAGTTAGTTGATTATTACATTGATAAATCGGGGAACGGTGAAGTTGAAACCGGAAAATCTTTCAAAACAAAAGATTATTATGAAAAATTTTATGCACATGGTTTTTTACCTGTAAGATCAGATTTTTATCATCTTGGAACAGATCAATTAAAACAAGTTCTTTACAACATCTTTGAAGATTTTAAATCAAGAAAAAATATTCATTTTCATTTCAGTCAAACAATTGAAAGTGTAAAGTCTTTAAACGGACAAGTGATTATTAATGAGAAAGAAAAGTTTGATTATGCAATTGTAGCAGTAGGCAGAAGCGGACATAAACTCATTACAAATATTACGAAAGACAGTCCTGAATTAATTATTTATAATAAAAAAATTGATCTCGGCATAAGATATGAAGTGCCGGATCATATTGTAAATGAACTGAACAGTGAAATGTATGAATTTAAAGTAAAATATAAATGTAAGACAGGATATATGGTTCGTACTTTTTGCAACAACCCTTCAGGATATGTTGTTACAGAACATTACGGAGATTTTGTAACGGTTAACGGTCATGCAAAATTGAAAGATAAAAGTACAAATACAAATTTTGCAATATTAACAACAGTTGAATTAACACAACCCTTTAATGATCCTACCGGATTTGGTTCATATATTGCCAAATTGTCAAATTTATTAGCCGGAGATGAAAAAGTAATATTGCAAACTTATGCTAAATTCAGAGATTCTAAACGAACTAAACATTTATACAGAGTCAAACCGACTCTTGATGAAAAGAAATATATTTTGGGTGATATAAACTTAGCATTTCCCAGAAGAATCATTGAAAGTATTATTGATTTTATAGATAATTTAGATAATGTGATTCCGGGCATTTCCGGAGAAGATAATTTGGTATATGCTCCGGAGATTAAATTCTATTCTAATGTGCTGGACAACAGCAAATTTCATAACTTAAAGTTTGTCGGAGACTGTTCCGGTTTAACTCGATCAATAATTTATGCAACGGCACACGGATATATAACAGGAAAAGAACTTTTAAATGAATTTGGATAAGGAAATTTAAAATTATGTTTCTGTTATATAAGTTGAGAATTTTTTTAGATTTTTCTTTTCCGTATTTTTTTTCCGGTTTTTTTATACAAAACCTTCTTTTAACATATCATGGAGGTGAATAATACCCAGATACTTTTGATCTTTAACAACTACTAAAGATGTAATATTTTTTTTTCTCATAATTTCAAAAGCATTAATTGCATATTCTTCCGGCGATACTGTTTTTGGGTTGATATTCATTATTTCTTTAGCAGTGATATTGTCAAGTGTGTTAGTTTTCTCAAGCATGCGGCGTAAATCACCGTCAGTTATTATCCCTTTAAGATTATTATTTTCATCCAAAACAGCGGTTGCACCAAGTCTTTTTGCCGATATTTCAACAATTACATCTTTCAATTTATCTTCTGTAAAAACTTTAGGAACATCATTTAAAACATATAAGTCTTCTACTCGCAAATACAATCTCCTTCCTAAAGCACCACCGGGATGATATTTAGCAAAATCATTATCAGAAAATTTTTTAATATCTAATAATGTAACTGCCAGTGCATCGCCCATTACCAATTGGGCAGTTGTACTTGATGTGGGTGCTAAATTATGGGGGCATGCTTCTTTTTCAACAGTTGTTTTAATAACAATATCTGCTTGTCGTGCAAGAAATGAATCTGTATTTGAAATAAATGCAACTAATTTATTTCCCATCTTTTTAATAAACGGGACCAATACTTTAATCTCAGGTGTATTACCACTTTTTGACAAACAAACCACAACATCATTTTTTCTGACAATACCAAGATCTCCGTGAATGGCATCTGCTGCATGCATAAATATTGCCGGTGTTCCGGTTGAATTTAATGTTGCAACTATTTTTTCAGCAATAATACCACTTTTTCCAATTCCCGTAATTATTACTCGTCCTTTACTTTCAAGAATAAGCTCTATGCAGTCAACAAACTGATTATCAATAAATTCAGGAAGTCTTTTTATTGACTCTGATTCTTTTTGAATAACTTCTTTTGCTATTTGGATAATACGTTCTCTTTTTCCCACTTAATTTTTTTTGAAATATTTTTATTATTTCCGGTTATAGCTTAAAATTAATTATTATTTTAGCTACAAATATATTTATTATTATATAATTCTTACGAAATAATTAAAGGTGTTCTCTAAAAAAAAGTAAAAATACAGATATTATTAAAGAGATTCTGTAAGTTTATAAATTATTTTTAATTTTAGAGTTTGCTCAAAAATAATATATCTGTATTTGGATATAATTTTGTTTCAGAATTAAAAACATATTTAAACTGTTGAATGATTAGTTATGGAAGTAAAAAAAATAAACCTGAATAATGTTTTACAAAAATACTTTGGGTTTGATACTTTTAAAGGAGATCAAAAAATAATTATTGAAAATGTATTGAACGGAAATGATTCTTTTGTATTAATGCCTACAGGCGGAGGCAAATCTTTAACCTACCAATTACCTTCATTAATAATGGAAGGAACGGCTATAGTAATATCCCCGCTTATTGCATTAATGAAAAATCAAGTTGATTCAATGCGCGGATATAATGAGGATGACAGTATTGCTCATTTTATGAATTCTTCTTTAAATAAAACACAATTAAAACAGGTCAGAGAAGATGTTAGAAACGGTAAAACAAGATTATTGTATGTTGCACCTGAATCTTTAACTAAAGAAGAGAATGCTGAATTCTTAAAGACAGTGAAGATATCTTTCTTTGCCATTGATGAAGCTCATTGTATTTCTGAATGGGGACATGATTTCAGACCTGAATACAGAAAAATAAGGCCTGTAATAAACGAAATAGGAAGAGCACCGATTATTGCACTTACCGCAACAGCCACACCTAAAGTTCAACATGATATCCTTAAAAATCTTGAAATATTGGATGCTGATATTTATAAAGCATCTTTCTACAGGTCAAATTTATATTATGAAGTAAGGCAGAAGATTAAACCCGAAAAGCAAATTATTAAATTTATAAATCAAAACAGAGGTAAGTCAGGAATTATTTATTGTTTAAGCAGAAAAAAAGTTGAAGAACTTGCAGAAGTACTTCAAGTGAATGATATAAAGTCGCTACCGTATCATGCCGGAATGGATTCTAAAACAAGGTCGAAACATCAAGATATGTTCTTAATGGAAGATGTAGATGTTATTGTTGCAACTATTGCTTTCGGTATGGGGATTGATAAACCTGATGTAAGATTTGTAATCCATTATGATATACCCAAAAGTTTGGAAGGCTATTATCAAGAAACCGGTCGTGCAGGAAGAGACGGCGGAGAAGGACAATGTTTGACTTTTTACAGTTATAAAGACATACAAAAACTTGAAAAATTTATGCAAGGCAAACCTGTAGCAGAACAAGAAATAGGAAAGCAGCTTCTTCTCGAAACTGTTGCTTATGCTGAAACTTCATTATGTCGTCCAAAAATTTTACTGAATTATTTCGGAGAAAAGTTAAAAGATGAATGCGGGAATTGTGATAATTGTATTAATCCGAAAAAGAAGTTTGAAGGCATGGAATATATGACCATGGCTTTAGATGCTATAATTATACTTAAACAAAGATATAAAGGAGAACATGTTGCAAATGTTTTATCCGGAAAAGCAAGCTCAGCAATAAAATCATTTAAACATGATGAACTGGAAATTTTCGGTTCAGGTGATTATAAAGATACAAAATTTTGGGAATCTGTTATAAGGCAAGCTTTAATAAATTATTTTTTGGAAAAAGATATTGATAATTACGGGATTCTTAAAATGACAAAGAAGGGAAAACAATTTTTAAAAGAACCACATTCAATTGAACTTACTGAAGCCCACATATATGAAGATGAAAATGAAGATGATGATATGATTAAGCAGGGAAGCGGAAGCGGTGCGGGTGATGAAGTATTGTTTAAAATGCTTAAAGGACTAAGAAAGGATATTTCAAAAAAATTGGATGTACCTCCTTTTGTTATTTTTCAAGACCCTTCTTTAGAAGATATGGCTACAAGATATCCGACAGATTTTGATGAGCTTACAACTATTCAAGGTGTTGGAAACGGTAAAGCAAAAAAATACGGAAAAGAATTTGTAGAACTAATTAAAGAATATGTTGAGGAAAACGAAATTGAAAGACCTCAAGATATGATTGTTAAATCGGTTGTAAAAAAATCAGGACTTAAGGTTTTTATTATTCAAAGCATTGATCGAAAAGTTAATCTCGCCGATATAGCAAGTTCCAAAGGGTTGAGTATGGGTGAGTTGATTAAGGAAGTTGAAGCCATTATAAATTCCGGCACAAAAATTAATATTGACTATTATGTTGAACAAACTATTGATGAAGAATATGTTGATGAGATTTACGATTATTTTTTTGAGTCTGAAAGCGGGTCAGTTATAAATGCACTTGAAGAATTGGGAGAAGAGTATTTTTCAGAAGAAGAAATCAGGTTAGTAAGAATTAAATTTATGTCGGAAATGGCGAATTAGAAATTAGAAGATAAAATTGTTTTTAAATATGTATATAATTCGAACAAATTTGAAGGAAACAAGTTAAATCTTATTCAAACAACAAAACTGTTAACTCAAAACATTGCAGCCGGTGATTTGCCTTTGAAAAATTATCTTGAAGCAAAAGGACACTACAAAGCTTTAAAATTTATTTTAACAACAAGTTGATATCAATTAATTGAACGGAATAAAAAACTTAAAAAACTGATAATAATGATTTTATTTATTTGATATGAGAGCATTATCGGAAGTTAAAAAAGTACTTTTTTCTATTATTCTTATTCTGATATTCAGTTCGTCTTTCTCCCAAACAAAAATAAGAGGTGTTATTTTAAATGAAAAAACAAGCAGTGAGATTCCTTTTGCAAGCATCTCATTTCTTGATTCTAATATAGGATGTGTTTCCGACTACAAAGGCATATTTTTTATTGAATCAAATACAAATATCAACAGAATTGTTATCAGCTGTATAGGATTTATAAGTGATACATTAGAAATTGTTAATAACAAATATCAAGATTTTATTATTTATCTGAAACCCGAATCATATACAATTGAAGAAGTTGTAGTAAGAGCAGGTGAGAATCCTGCTGATATATTATTTAAAAAGATATTAAGAAACAAAAAAGTAAACAATATAAACAAGCTGAAAGCATATAGTTATGAGCAATATACAAAGATGCAAGTTGATATTAATAATTTTAATATTACAAATAAAGATAATATAATTTTCAAAGATTTTGAATCTGTTTTCAACGGTATTGATACATCTTCAGCAACCGGAAAGATATATATGCCTTTAATTATTTCTGAAACATTATCGGATTTTTATTATCAAAATTTCCCGAGGCACAGAAAAGAGATTATTAATGCAGTGAATTTTGCCGGAGTTGAAAATCTTAGTGCAAGTAGATATACCGGACAAATGTATGTTGATTTTAACTTCTATTTGAACTTTATTACCATACTTGAAAAACAATTTGTCAGCCCAATATCACATTCAGGACAATTAACATATGAATATTACTTAATTGACAGCACTTTTATTGATGATTCATGGTGTTATCATATGACTTTTAAACCGAAGAGGAAGCATGAGTTTACTTTTAAAGGTGATATGTGGATAGCTGATACATCTTTTGCATTAAAAAAAATATCGGCACATATGACCGAAACGGCAAATCTTGCTTTTGTTTCAGATTTTTATGTTAAGAAAGAATATAAAAAAATTGAGAACTTTTATTTTCCTGAAAAAGAAGATTTTTTTATTGATTTTAATATTTCAAAATTTACAGCAGGCTTTTTCGGCAGAAAATATACATCAAGAAAAAAGATTGTATTAAATCCTGAATATCCTAAATTTTTCTTTTCTCCTACTGAATTCAGAGAAATTGAAGTGAAAAATTTTGCATCTGAATTTGATTCTGCAAGTTGGGTAAAGTTTAGGCATACAGAACTGTCTCAAAAAGAACAAGACATTTTTATTATGGTTGATTCTGTAAAAAGTCAACCGACATTTAAACGAATTGAAAATTTTGTATATTTATTGGGAACAGGTTATCTGCGAAGAAATTTTATTGAAATTGGACCTTATTATAAAGTTTACAGTAAGAATGCAATTGAGGGACATCGTGTAAGATTGGGCATGAGAACAAGTAATAAGTTCAGCAAAAAAGTAGAATTAAACGGTTATATGGCTTTCGGTCTTGATGATCAAAAAGCAAAATACGGTATAGGTTCAAAATTGAAGATCAACAGAGAACCATGGACATTGGTAAAAATCAACTTCTACCGAGATATGGTTCAATTAGGAGCAAATCTTGGTGATTTCGGTTCAGATAATATATTCTCAGTTTACGGAAAAAATGATAAGTTGCTGTTTATTGAAAATTTTGAGCTTGGAATAGAAAGAGACATTGCCAAAAGTTTAACAGCAACAATATTTTTTACACACAAAGAGATTTTTCCTACTGACAGCATTTTGTTTATTGATGAAACCGGTATTCCAATTAATAATATTACAGCTTCGGAAATAACAATCAGCACACGTTTCGGTATTAAT
>JAUVIG010000614.1 GCA_030592825.1 Chlorobiota bacterium
GCATAGTGAAATTTTTAAGTTTTCAAGCTTTTATGAAAACATGGAAATGAAGCTTAAGGGTAATCCTTATTTTAATTTAATTGCATCAAAATATTTATTCAAATTTTATACAAAATTATATACAAAAAAAGCAGGTGATGATAAGAAACATATAATATTAACAAAAAAGCATATAGAATCTACGGAACAATGGCATAATTTAATTGTTAATAAAAATTTAGAGCATTATTTTGATACAGAATGGTTTAAAAATGTAGAAGAAGAGTATAAAGATTTGTACTTTATAAAAGTATTAAAGATAAAAGAAGAAAACTTAAAAAATTTAATCGAAGAATCAAAGAAGTATCAAAAGAAAAATCTTGAAAACACTGTTAAGCAGTCTCTTATATGGAATCTTAAAAGATATAATTTTATTAATAGTTACAAATTAGTCTCAAGAAATAATTTAAATGCAAGAATAATTTTATCAGTTTTTGCAGTTAACTTAATATTAGTATTTTTTTTTACTGTTGAGTTTGAAAATTTATTCTGGGGAATCGGAATTTCGGCAATATTATTGGGTTTTGCTCTAAAAATAATAATAAACTTTAATAAGTCAATATCTTTAATACTGAATATTCTTTTACCGAGGCTTTTGGTAGCAATCTTATCAGGTTGGATATTGTTTTTTGCTACTGAAGAACTTTGGAAATCTTGGTTTGATATAAGAATTACTGATGCTTTATGGACAGGTGCCTTTATTGGTGCAGTAATATTAGCTTTTATTTTTTATGAAATCAGTAATATAGCTGTAAACAGAATAAGACCTAAAAAACTTATCTTAAGAGGTCTGTATTTAGTGTTTATTGCAAGTTTATATTCACTTTTAATTGGTGTTGCGGGAACTACAATAATGTCAAAGAAATTAATTAGTAACAGTGGTTACTTAACGGAATATTTGAGAAATATTGAATATAAAGAAAATGAAAAAAAACCTTATCCTGATATGCCGTGGACAACTGATAATTCCATTTATATTAAAGCATTATATTTAACAAATAATTCAAATAATCATAATAAAATTTGGCTTGATTCCTCACAAATATTCTTAGTAAAAAACCAACAAACAGATTCGATTAAAATTGTTTCAAATTTAGGCAGGGAACTGGGACTGATAACAGGAGAAATTCTTTTAGCAAATGATTCAAATTATTTTGACAGCAGAACTAATGAATATTTGTTAAAAACTTCTATAGATACAATAATGAAAAATAAACCGGAGTTAGAAAAATATATTAAGAGACCTGTAAGTCATAACCTTTTTGGATTGATGAGAAAAATAAATGCTCCTAAAACTAAAATGAAAATATTTTATGAATTCAAACATAATTGGTTTAATCATTGGTTATTAAGGTTTAAAATTTTCCCGGGTTTATTATTAATTAATGCGTTTATCGCAATGTTTTTCGGAATATTCTTTCAATTAAGCGTTCAAGAAAAAACAATTACATAACCAATATAAATTGAATAATAAAAATATAAAAATGAGCAATACAGACTATTGGAATATATTAATTGCTGATGATGATAAAAATATTCACAGGATAAAGGAAAATCCATTTTTTAAGGAAGAAATTTTAGGAAAACCAATTAATTTCATCTCGGCATTTACTAAGAAGGATGCTTTTATAATTTTAGAAGATAAGCATAATGATATTTCAGTAATTTTATTTGATATTGTTTTAACAGACGGAAACGGTTTGGATGTTATTAAATATATCCGAAATGATTTAAAAAATGAGAGGCTCCAAATTATTATACGTTCTGATGCTTCAATAGATTTTTCTAAAGCAGAAGTTAATGATAATTACATTATACATGATTATATTGATGATGACGAAAATACAGACGGAAAGTTGTATTTTACTCTAAAATCTGCAATTTCTACATACAATGATATTCTAAAAATTGATGAACAAAAAAAAATGTTGCAAGACAGCATTAATGCAGCAAGTTATATACAAAAAGCACTTTTCCCTAAAGAAGAAACTTTAAAGGAGAATTTCCCTGAATCATTTATTATTCATAAACCACAGCAAAAAGTAGGCGGTGATTTTTATTATTTTAGTGAAATTCTCGGAAAACATATTATTGTCACTGCTGATTGTACCGGACATGGTGTCCCTGCATCTTTAACATCAATGTTAGGACTGAGTTTTCTGAAAAGAATTATTGATATTGACAAAGTATTTGACCCTGCAAATATTTTAAGCAAGTTGGACGACGAAATTCTGAAAATTTTAAAACATGAAGAAGCTGAAGGA
>JAUVIG010000261.1 GCA_030592825.1 Chlorobiota bacterium
AAAAAGCTGCATCTATCAGAGACAATGAAAGAATTTTATTGAATGAGCTTGAAAAAGCAAAAAATTTATGGTCTGAAAATTTGTCTGAAAACAAAGAAACTGTAGATCAACCGGATATTGAAAAAGTAGTTGCAATGATGACCGGAATACCGGCAACAAGAATTGCAAAGGCAGAAAGTGTTCGATTACTCGAAATGAAATCTAAATTAAAAGAAAAAATAATCGGCCAAGATGAAGCAGTAGATAAAATTGTAAAAGCAATTCAAAGAAACCGTGCAGGATTGAAAGATCCCGGAAAACCCATAGGTTCATTTATTTTTTTAGGACCTACCGGAGTCGGGAAAACACATTTAGCAAAAAAATTATCTGAATTTTTGTTTGATACAGAAGAATCATTAGTTCGTGTCGATATGAGCGAATATATGGAAAAATTCAGTGTTTCCAGATTGATAGGAGCACCTCCGGGATATGTCGGACATGAAGAAGGCGGACAATTAACTGAAAAAATCAGGCGAAAACCATATTCTGTTATATTATTAGACGAAATTGAAAAAGCACACCCTGATGTTTTTCATATACTCTTGCAAGTTTTTGATGACGGTCAATTAACAGACAGTTTGGGAAGAAGAGTTGATTTTAAAAATACGGTTGTTATAATGACATCAAACGTTGGAGCAAGAAAATTGGCAGACTTTGGTAAAGACATAGGTTTCGGCGGAAATGTAGATGATGAAGAACACAGTAAAAATGTCATTACAAAAGCTCTTAAAAGAACTTTTGCTCCTGAATTTTTGAACAGAATTGATGATGTTGTTTTATTCAATACATTAAAGAAAGGGCATATATTTGAAATTATTGACATTGAACTTAAAGGTCTCTATAAAAGGGTAAGTGATTTGGGATATACACTTAACATAACTCCCGAAGCAAAAGAGTTTATTGCCGGTAAAGGTCTGGATATCAAATACGGAGCACGTCCTTTAAAAAGAGCAATTCAAAAATACTTAGAAAATGAAATGGCAGAAGTAATTATTGAAGCTTCTATTACAGAAGGAGATGAAATAAAAGTTGGAATAGACAAGAAAAAAGAAAAAATTAAAATTGATATAATCAATAACAAAAAGGAAGAAAATAATAATGAAGCAAATAAAGAATAAATTCTTAAAATATATAAAATTTGATACTCAATCAAATCCGGAATCTAATACTATACCAAGTACAGTTAAACAATTTGAACTTGCAAAAGAATTACAAACCGAACTTGAGCAATTAGAATTAAAAAACATAAAACTGACGGATAAATGTTATTTATATGCTACTCTGCCGGCAAATACTGATAAAGAAGTTCCGACAATAGGATTTATTGCTCATTTGGATACATCACCAGATACAACTGCAGAAAATGTTAATCCTCAAATAATTGAGAATTATAACGGAAAAGATATTATTTTAAATGAAGAAGATGAAGTTGTGTTATCCCCTGTTGATTTTCCGGAACTTAAAAAATATATCGGACAAGATTTGGTTACAACTGACGGAAAAACACTCTTGGGTGCTGATGATAAAGCAGGTATAGCAGCAATTATGACAGCTTTGGAATATTTGATTAATAATCCTGAAATAAAACACGGGACTGTAAAAATCGCATTTACACCTGATGAAGAAATCGGACGGGGTGCAGATCATTTCGACCTTGATTTTTTTAATGCTGATTTTGCATATACAATTGACGGAGGAAAGACAGGAGAATTGGAGTATGAAAACTTCAATGCAGCAAGTTTGAATGTTACGGTTAAAGGCAGAAATGTTCATCCCGGAACTGCAAAGAACCAAATGATTAATTCAATAAATGTAGCACATGAATTTCATGCTATGTTTCCTAATATTAAACGTCCGGAACATACTGAAGGGTATGAGGGCTTTTATCATTTAACTGATATAACAGGGAAAATTGATGAAACAAAGATGTCTTACATTATAAGAGACCACGATGAAAAGAAGTTCGAAGAAATGAAAGAACATGCAAATCATGTTGCCGATCTTTTGAACAAATCTCATCATAAAGAACTGATAACAATTGAGATTAAGGACAGTTATTATAACATGCGTGAAAAAATTGAACCTGTAATGCATATCGTTGAAACAGCAAAGCAAGCAATGATTGATGCCGGAATTAAACCAATTATTAAACCGATTAGAGGCGGAACTGACGGATCTCGTTTATCATACATGGGTCTGCCCTGCCCTAATATTTTTACAGGTGGACATAACTTCCACGGAAAATATGAATTTATCCCTGTAAAATCAATGGAAAAAGCAGCAGAAGTTATAGTTAATATTGCAAAAATTGTGCATGATGAATAAACAATTAGTGCTTTTTAGCTGTTACAATCTGCACTGAAAAAATCCAAGAAGAAATCAAAAGAATTGATTAACGACATATGCCTACAATTATGATAATAGACGGAATTAAAATTGATGTTTATTTATGAAACCAAAACAAGAAATTATCAGAATAAAAGAAATATATAAAATAGAATAACAAAAAAAAATCAATCAGTAAACAGCAAAATATCATTATGCAACAATTATTAATTAAAAATATTGATCAATTAAAGAAAATTTGCCGGATGCATAATGTAAAACGTCTTTATGCTTTTGGTTCTGTTTGCACAGATGATTTTAACGAAAATAGTGATATTGATTTAATTATAGCTTTTAACAAGCGTTTTTTTGATGGTTATGTAGATAATTTTTTATCACTTGAAGCCAAACTTGAGGATTTATTTAATAAAAAAGTTGATATAATTGCAGAAGAAACAATACAAAATCCATATTTTAAAAAAGTTGTTGACAAAACGAAAATTCCTATTTATGAATGATATTGTAAAAAAATGGTTATTTGATATTGTTGAAGCTGTAAACTCTATTGATGAATATATTGGTAAGCCCCGTTTATTTGAAGAATAGTAATTAATCACTTAGCAGATTTAAAAATTGAAGTAGAAGAATTATTAAAATAGAAACATGGCAATATTAGACAAAATACTCGGAACATTTCTCGGAAATAAATCCGAAAAAGATATTAAAAAACTCCTGCCTACAGTAGCAGAGATAAATGAAGAATATGCAAAGTGAGCAGATATATCAAATGATCAGTTAAGAGAAAAAACTCAAGACCTGAAAAAAGAAATCAATGATTTTTTTAAGACAGAAAAAGATGAAATTGATTCTTTGAAAGCTGATATCGAAGCTGATAAGTTTGATATGCTCGAAAGAGAAGATGTGTATAAAAGAATTGACAAACTTGAAGAAACTATTGATAAAAAAATTGAAGATAAGTTAAATGAACTTATTCCTCAAGCATTTGCAATTATTAAAGATACGGCAAGAAGATTCTTTGAAAACCAAACATTGGAAGTTACAGCAAATGATTTTGACCGAGAACTTGCACCGCACAGAGAGGATATTACAATTAAGGGAAACAAGGCAATTTACAGCAATAAATGGTTGGCCGGAGGAATCGAAATTACTTGGGATATGATCCATTATGATGTACAATTAATTGGCGGTATTATATTGCATCAAGGGCAAATTGCAGAGATGGCAACAGGTGAAGGAAAAACACTGGTAGCCACTTTACCCGTTTTTCTTAATGCACTGACCGGCAGAGGTGTACACATGGTTACGGTTAACGACTATTTAGCAAAACGTGATGCGGAATGGATGGGAACTTTATACCAATTCCACGGGTTAAGTGTAGATTGTATTGATAAACATCAACCAAATTCAGAAGCAAGAAGAAGTGCTTACAAGGCAGATATTACTTTCGGTACAAATAACGAATTTGGTTTTGATTACTTGAGAGACAATATGGCTCTTAGTCCGAATGATTTAGTACAAAGAAGACATAATTATGTAATAGTCGATGAAGTTGATTCAGTTTTGGTTGATGATGCAAGAACACCGTTAATTATTTCAGGTGCCGTATCAAGAGGCGGACAATCAAAAGATGAAGAATTATTCAAAGAATTAAAAACTAAAGTTTTACAACTACACAAAGTTCAACGGCAACTTGTTACAAAACTGTTAACAGATGCAAAACGCTTGATCAAATCAGAAGACAAAAAGGAACGTGAGCAAGGCGCAATATATTTATTAAGAGCTCATAAAGGGCTTCCCAAAAATACTGCCATAATTAAGTTCTTAAGTGAAGAAGGCATGAAAACATTAGTGTATAAAACGGAAAATATTTATCTCGCCGAAAATGCAAAAAGAATGCCCGAAATAACTGAAGAGTTATACTTTGTTATTGAAGAAAAAAATAATTCTATTGAATTAACTGATAAAGGTATAGATTTGATTTCTGCTGAAATTGATGATAAAGAATTCTTTATACTTCCTGATATAGGTTCCATAATTGCAGATTTAGAAAATTCAGAAAAAAGTGAAAAAGAAATACTTTTAGAGAAAGATAAATTACTTACAGATTATTCTGTAAAAACTGTCAGAGTCCATGCTATTAACCAATTACTTAAAGCCTATGCAATGTTTGAGAAAGATGTTGAATATGTTCTGATTGACAATCAAGTGAAGATAGTTGATGAACAAACAGGCCGTATTATGGAGGGAAGAAGATATTCCGACGGATTACATCAAGCAATTGAAGCAAAAGAAAACGTTAAAGTTGAAGCATCTACACAAACCTATGCAACAATAACTTTACAGAATTATTTCAGAATGTACCATAAACTTGCAGGTATGACCGGTACTGCTGAAACTGAAGCTAAAGAATTTTGGGATATTTACGAATTAGATGTTACGGTTATCCCCACAAATCTACCAATCGTTCGTGATGACAGACAAGATTTTGTATATAAAACAAAGCGAGAAAAATATAATGCTGTAATATATGAAGTTAATGATCTCGTTAAAGCAGGAAGACCTGTTCTGGTAGGTACAACATCAGTTGAGATATCTGAATTGTTAAGCCGAATGTTGAAGATCAGAAAAATTGAACATAATGTTCTAAATGCAAAATTGCATCAAAGAGAAGCCGATATCGTAGCAAAAGCAGGACAAGCAGGAATTGTTACAATTGCTACGAACATGGCCGGTCGGGGTACAGATATTAAGCTGACAAAAGAAGTAAAAGAAGCCGGAGGGTTGGCTATTGTTGCTACAGAAAGACATGATTCTCGTCGTGTTGACAGACAGTTAAGAGGTCGTTCCGGCCGTCAAGGCGATCCGGGATCTTCTCAATTCTTTGTATCTCTTGAAGATGATTTAATGAGAATGTTCGGGTCCGACAAGATATCCGGTCTTATGGATCGTATGGGATTAAAAGACGGTGAAGTAATTCAACATTCTATGATATCTAAATCCATTGAAAGAGCTCAAAGGAAAGTTGAAGAAAACAACTTTGGTATTCGTAAACGTCTTCTTGAGTATGATGATGTGATGAATGCTCAAAGAGAAGTTGTTTATAAATTAAGAAAACATGCTTTATACGGCGATCGTTTAAGTGTTGATTTGGCAAATATGCTTTATGATACTTGCACGAGTGTTGTACATGATAATTACGGTTTTGATTATGAAGACTTCAAACTGGAACTTCTCAGAAATCTCGTTGTTGTGTCTCCTGTTTCAGAAGAAGAATTTAAAGAAATGAAACCTCAAAAAATCACGGATCTT
>JAUVIG010000552.1 GCA_030592825.1 Chlorobiota bacterium
GAAAAGGCTGTTTGAGGTGTACCTCCTACAAGAAATCCTTTTACAAAAGCTGTATCATTTTCTAATATAGTTCTTGAGTCACTATCAACATACAGATTAATTATTGGTCTTTCATTCCATCTGTAGTAGCCTAATGATCCAACTCCGGATATAGTTAATCCGGGTAAAATTGTATATTCAATTCCCAGCTCCATTCCTTGATGTATTTTATTAATATCGGTTGTTACAATATTCAGAAATCCACCAACTTCATCCTGAGTCAAATCTGCCTGATCATCAATATAATAACTTCTCACTTCTGTTTGATCATTGAATTCAGTATAAAAAACATCAAAAGTCGCTTTTACTTTTGAAGCTTGAAGAACATAGCCTGCTTGTACAGAATAAATTGTTTCACTTGATAATCCGTCAACTGTTTGATTTCTGGTTCTGGGTGAAACAAATGCATTTCTAAAATCAGGAGCTTTTGTTAAATAAGTTGCATCTCCATGAAGAAAGTGCATACCTGACAATTTATATGTCAAACCTCCTTTCGCTCCGTAATTTGTAAAAGTTAATTTTTCAGAATCACCGAGAGAATTATCAGGATATTTACCGTTTTGCATATTTCCTGTTCTCCAATAGTATTTATAAGATCCGTTTCCAGTTAGGTAAAAATCAAATTTATTTAAATTATAAGATGCTTGCGCCCATAATTCTGTATAATTAACATTTGCATAATAATCATTACCAAACACATCTCCTGTTTCATTTATAATATGATTTGGTATATTAATGTCATTATCTGCAACACCTTCACCTGACAAATCTCTTTCAGCATATTTATCAATATCTACAACATAATCTCCGCCGAGAAGATCAACTAATGTTTTATAATGTCTGGCTTTGTAATACCTGTGTTGAATACCTGCCGTAAGTTTAAAATTGTCATTTAACATCTTATTATATACAGTATTAAACCAAAATTGATTATTTTCGTTTCTTCTGTCTTCAACAATATATTGTGAACGCCTTCCTGTAACAGTATTCCCTTCTATGCCGTCAGCATTAAAAATTGTATCAAAGCTTGTGTAATTTGTTTGGTACATTGCATCCCAGTCAATTTGACGCTCACCGTTTTCAAATTCTTCAGTTCTTGTTTGAATTGCTTCATCACCGGTCATATAACTCGGTAAATAGCGGTAATAATCAGGCCTTGGATCTTTAGCATTATACCAATTTAAAGATGTTTTATTGTACTTGCCTCTTGAGTAAGCAAAAGAAGTTTCAAGTTTGCTTGTTTTATCAATATCCCAATAATGAGTAAGAATTGCAAACGGAGTATGAGAATCCGAAATTTTTGCATTTCTTTTTTCTCCGTCTTGCCAACCCCAATTAGGATTATATGTAGTACTCGTCATATCGTAAACTTCTTGAGTTGTTGCACTTCTCCCGCCTCTTTTAGACGGAGCACCAAAAGCAACCAAGCCAATACTGTGCTTATCATTAAATTTCTTTTCTATTGAAGTGAAATATGCATAAGCATCATAAAATGTCCCTTCTGTATAACCTTCATCTGCATATCTTCTTGAGCCTGATATTGCAATTGCCCAACCATTCTTCATCATTCCTGTACTATGCAAAAACATGGCTCTGTGATGATAATTTCTGTTTGTAAACGAATAAGTCAGTTTTGTACCTACTCTTATATGCGATGCTCTTGTATTAATATTTGTAGAACCGCCTATTCCTCCGAATGTATAATCGGTTTCTGCTATGCCTTTAAAAGTTTCTTTATTTCTTACAGCATCATTTAAACCTCCCCAATATGCCCAAACAGCACGGCCTGATTCCATATCATTAGTTTGAATACCGTTCATATGAAGATTTGAATATTTATTATCATACCCTCTTAATCTGAATCTTAACGGGCCGAAAGTAAAACCGGCTGTATTCATAAACACATCTTTTGAACCGTGTAAAATTCCTGAAATATTTGTTTGTAGATCATCATCACTGCTCACAAGTTCATCATTTGAAAGCTCAATAATAATGTCATTTCCTATATTTTGAACGGATATGCTCATAAATATAACACCAAGATTTATATCTGAATTCTCAACTTTTATATTCTGACTAACAGTCTCATAATCATTTAAAGTTAAATTCAGTAAATATGTTCCGGGCGGAATACCGTTCAACTCAAATTTCCCGTCAGAGTCAGTCTTACTTTCAAAACCTGCTCCTTCAAGAACAATTTGTACTCCCTGCAAAGTTTCTTGTGAAACTTTATCCTTAACAACTCCCGTTACTTTTACTTGTGCATTTATAACCGTAAATGCAAATAAAAATAATGAAAGCAAAAGCAATAGTCTTCTCATAATCGCATTTTTTTATATTGAATTTTTATTATAATTTTGAATTCTCTCATTAAAAAAAGGGAGACAAAGTTAATATAATATATAGATTTTTTTCAGAAGTTCCCGAAAAAAAAATTGATTTAGTACGGTAATTATATACTTTGCATTGACAAATACTATAATGCTTAAATGCTGTAATGATAAAATAAAAAAATATTTTTTTTTCAAAAAAACACACATTATTACAATGTAAACCTTTTACATTTAAATATATAATGGTTTTAATATTCAATCATTTAAGCATTATAGCATTTAAACATTATAGCATTTAAGCATTTAAACATTATAGCATTTAAGCATTTAAGCATTATAGCATTTAATCATTTTAACGACATTCATAAAATGATTAATTACCCCGATAAAATAACAGTAGAACCATATTTAATAATAACATACAACTAAATATAATAAGATGTTTAATAA